>NZ_JBSVWN010000083.1:0-15260 GCF_054071325.1 Pseudomonas sp. SDO5215_S409
CGAATTCTTTTTCATGAAGATCAAGAATGACTTTCCCGGTAATCCGTGAAGAACCAAAAAAAAGGCGACCGAAGTCGCCCAAAATGCCTTGCGTGCCCCTGCTTCGGAAAAGACTTAACGCTGCCTGCGTTTATTGGCGTCTTTCCAGATAAAAATGCCAAACCCAACAAAGAACAACACCATGAGGCTGACAGTCAGCACTCCGGCAAAGACCACATTATCGAAGAACATGACCGGCCTCCTGACGTGCCCTGTTGCGACAGGGCCTAAGTTAACCAGGAAGACGAAGAGAGAAATTGACCGGGATCAATGTCGCCCGCAACGGGGCGTAAAGAAGGGCACTGACTGACCTGCATCAAGGCAGGTCGGCAGTTCAACGCTTTTTCGGTTTGTTCTTGGGTTTCTTTTTGGCTTTACCCAGCGGCATTGCCTGTTCAAACGCCTGGCGTACTTCATTCAGGCGTTTGTCATTGAGGTCATGGATGCGCTTGGCGCGCTCGGCGCCCAGGTCGATCAGCTTGTCATCATCGCTCATGGTTTGGCTTACATAATGGGTGAGTGGCTCAATAATGCCGCTTATGACCCGCCTGCATCAACCACGGCGCAGACGCCCGCCTACCGGTCGCGCTGGAAGGTGATGATCGACCGGGTGGTGCCGGGCCAGTTGGGCATTTGCCGCCAGCCGGTCAGCACCTGCAAGCGGTCACCCTCGACGTGAAACTCACGGCATTGCGTGGTGCCGACCCACTCGGGGTTCCACGCCGACTCGACCTGTGTGCACCACTGATTGCCGTCGACCCGCTCAACGCCGGTGTACGCCACCAGCGTATTGAGCAAAGAGGCCTTGTCGGCGTCGGTGCTGCCGGGCTTTCGCCCCTCGGCGGTCAACACGAAGGCCACGCGGTGATCCTCGGTGAAAATCACACGCCCGGTCGGGTGCTCGCCCATCGCGGGGATCATCTTGCGGGTGTCCTGGGACTCCACCTGGTACCCCGTCAACTTCCAGGCCCCGACCAACGGCGAGTTCGCGGCCTGCGCACTGCCCGACATCGCCCATACGGCGCCCACTGCAACCCATCCCGCGGTCAAATACGTCTTCATTCGCCACCCTTGCACAATAAAAGCTGACCGAGCCACCAGCGGCGTCAAGACAGCGGGTTAACCACACACAACGCGTTGCAAGGCATGAACCGGCCAAGCCTTGGAATGGGTGGGAGAAAAGGCACATCGTGTTCCATAAACATCGGCTTTTTGACACACGTCTGCGGGATCAGACCTCCACGTCCACCCACAAGCCCTGCCGGGGAGCGTCTTCGATCAAGGGCACCACCGGCACCGTGTTGTCGGCGTTCAGCTCGTCGCCGGGGATCGCCAGGTGCTGATCGGGGTCTTCGTGCGCCTCACGCCGGCGTTTTTGCTGCTCTTGCTGGCGCCGCTGTTCTTCGCGCAGCAAAAAGGTCGACTGCTCGGAGTCGCCTTTTTTGAGGTCGATGGTGCTTTCATTGGACCCCGGCTGTACCGGGACCACGGGAGGGATATCGGGTTTCTGACGCACCGGGTCAAGTTGTGACGTAACCGGCACAACACTTACGGGCAGCATGGGTGGCAGCATGATTTAGAGTCTCCTGTCAGCAGACTGTCGGCTGTCGGGGTGCCGACTTGAGTGACGCGTCGCCAACTTGTGAACCAATCGTCATCTATCTGACGAACGCCCTGCCCTTTTTCTTGCCGCGTGTGGTTTAAAATTTGAAGCTCAACCTATTCCTTTTGGTCTGCAAGCCGTGTTCCGTTAGAATAGTCGGCTTTTTCACGGCGGGAGTCAGGCAGCATGGCGCAGCAGTATCAACCGGGGCAACGCTGGATTAGTGACAGCGAAGCAGAGCTGGGGTTAGGCACCGTTCTGGCACAGGACGGCCGCTTGTTGACCGTGCTCTATCCGGCCACTGGCGACACTCGCCAGTATGCGCTACGGAATGCGCCCCTCACTCGCGTGAGGTTTTCGCCGGGTGACACCATCACCCATTTTGAAAACTGGAAAATGACCGTCCGCGAAGTCGACGACGTCGATGGCCTGCTGGTCTACCACGGCCTCAACGCGCAAAACGAGGCGGTCACACTGCCCGAAACCCAGTTGTCGAACTTCATCCAGTTCCGCCTGGCCAGCGACCGTCTGTTCGCCGGGCAGATCGACCCGCTGGCGTGGTTCTCGCTGCGCTATCACACCCTGGAACACACCAGCCGCCAGTTGCAATCGTCGCTGTGGGGCCTGGGCGGCGTGCGGGCGCAACCGATCGCCCACCAACTGCACATCGCCCGTGAAGTGGCCGACCGCATCGCGCCGCGCGTCCTGTTGGCCGACGAAGTAGGCCTGGGCAAAACCATCGAAGCAGGCCTGGTGATCCATCGCCAGCTGCTGTCGGGCCGCGCCAGCCGTGTATTGATCCTGGTGCCGGAAAACCTGCAGCACCAGTGGCTGGTGGAAATGCGCCGCCGCTTCAACCTGCAAGTGGCGCTGTTCGACGAAGAACGCTTCATTGAAAGCGATGCCAGCAACCCGTTCGAAGACACCCAGCTCGCGCTGGTGGCCCTGGAATGGCTGGTAGATGACGAGAAAGCCCAGGATGCGCTGTTCGCCGCGGGCTGGGACCTGATGGTGGTCGACGAAGCGCACCACCTGGTGTGGCACGAAGAAAAGGCCAGCCCCGAATACACGCTGGTCGAGCAACTGGCCGAAACCATTCCGGGCGTGCTGCTGCTCACCGCCACCCCCGAGCAACTGGGCCAGGACAGCCACTTCGCACGCCTGCGCCTGCTGGACCCGAACCGCTTCCACGACCTCGCCGCCTTTCGCGCCGAGAGCGAAAACTACCGCCCGGTGGCCGAGGCCGTTCAGGAGCTGCTGGATCAAGGCCGCCTGTCGCCCGCCGCCCACGCAACCATCCAGGGTTTCCTCGGCAACGAAGGCGAAGCGCTGCTCACTGCCGTCAACGATGGCGACACCGAAGCCAGCGCCCGCCTGGTGCGTGAACTGCTCGACCGCCACGGCACCGGCCGCGTGCTGTTTCGCAACACCCGCGCCGCCGTGCAGGGCTTTCCCGAGCGCAAGCTGCACGCCTACCCGCTGCCAAGCCCGGACGAATACCTGGAGCTGCCGCTGGGCGAACAGGCCGAGCTGTACCCGGAAGTCAGCTTTCAGGCCCAGCCGGACGCCGACGAAGAACACCGCTGGTGGCGTTTCGACCCTCGGGTCGAATGGCTCATCGACCAGCTCAAAATGCTCAAACGCACCAAGGTCCTGGTGATCTGCGCCCACGCCGAAACCGCCATGGACCTGGAAGACGCCCTGCGCGTGCGCTCCGGCATTCCGGCCACGGTGTTCCACGAAGGCATGAACATCCTGGAACGCGACCGCGCCGCCGCCTACTTCGCCGACGAAGAATTCGGCGCCCAGGTACTGATTTGCTCGGAAATCGGCAGTGAAGGCCGCAACTTCCAGTTCTCCCATCACCTGGTGCTGTTCGACCTGCCGTCCCACCCGGACCTGCTGGAGCAGCGTATCGGCCGCCTGGACCGTATCGGCCAGAAACACGTGATCGAACTGCACGTGCCCTACCTGGAAACCAGCCCGCAAGAGCGGCTGTTCCAGTGGTATCACGAGGCACTGAATGCGTTCCTCAACACCTGCCCGACCGGCAACGCCTTGCAGCATCAGTTCGGCACGCGCCTGCTGCCGCTGCTTGAAGGTGGCGACGATGGCGAATGGCAAGCCCTGGTGGACGAAGCCCGCACCGAACGCGAACGCCTTGAAGCCGACCTGCACACCGGCCGCGACCGCCTGCTGGAACTGAACTCCGGCGGTGCCGGTGAAGGCGAGGCGCTGGTAGAAGCCATCTTTGAACAGGACGACCAGTTCACCCTGCCGATCTACATGGAAACCCTGTTTGACGCCTTTGGCATCGACAGCGAAGACCATTCGGAAAACGCACTGATCTTGAAGCCCAGCGAAAAAATGCTCGACGCCAGCTTCCCGCTGGGTGACGACGAAGGTGTGACCATCACCTACGACCGCAACCAGGCGCTGTCGCGCGAAGACATGCAGTTCATCACCTGGGAACACCCCATGGTGCAAGGCGGCATGGACCTGGTGCTGTCCGGCTCCATGGGCAACACCGCCGTGGCGCTGATCAAGAACAAGGCGCTCAAACCCGGCACCGTGTTGCTGGAGCTGCTCTACGTGAGTGAAGTGGTTGCCCCGCGCTCGCTGCAACTGGGCCGCTACCTGCCTCCGGCGGCGCTGCGCTGCCTGCTGGATGCCAACGGTAACGACTTGTCCGGTCGCGTCTCGTTCACCACCCTGAACGACCAGCTCGAAGCGGTGCCACGGGCCAGCGCCAACAAGTTCATCCAGGCCCAGCGTGACCAGCTGACGCCACGGATCAACGCGGGCGAAGAGAAAATCGCCCCGCGTCACGCCGAGCGCGTGGCCGAGGCCCAACGTCGCCTGGCAGCAGACACCGACGAAGAACTGGCCCGCCTGACCGCGTTGCAAGCGGTCAACCCGACCGTGCGCGACAGCGAACTGGTCGCCCTGCGCCAACAACGCGAGCAAGGCCTGGCCATGCTCGACAAGGCAGCCCTGCGCCTGGAAGCGATCCGGGTGTTGGTCGCCGGTTGACCGCCACCTGAAACAAAGAGGCCCGCGCAATGCGGGCCTCTTTTATCGCGGCGCCTAAACGGCCTGCGCCAGCCCGGCCTTCATGCGCTGCGCATCCCGTACAAAACAGCGCGAGGCCTGGAACAGAAACAGCAGGGTCAAAAGCAGCGCCGCCGGAATCAGGTACATGGCGTCGTGCAAACCCACCGCCTTGTAAGCCTCGGTCATCTGATCCGCGCCCTCGGCGTACATCGCCGAATGCGCAAAGTGATCAGACAGCGCGCCCACCACCACCGGCCCCAACCCACCTCCCAGCAAATACAGCCCGGCAAAAAACAGCGCCATCGCCGTGGCCCGCAGGCGCGGCTCCACCACGTCCTGAATGGCGGTGTAGACGCAGGTATAAAAGTTGTACGCAAACAGCCACCCCACGCTGAACAGCGCCACGAAAACCCCGATTTCGATGCGCCCGGCATGCAACGCCCAGGCGGTGGTGACGGTGGAGATGATCAGGCTGAACGCGGCAAACAGCAGCCGGCCATTGGCCACGCGCTGGTGGATCTTGTCGGCGATCCAGCCGCCCAGGGTCAGGCCCACCAGGCCCGTGAGGCCGACGATAACGCCAGTGGCCACCGCCGCCTCCTGTAACGGCATCAGGAAGTAACGTTGCAGCATCGGCACCAAAAATGAATTGCAGGCATAGGTGGCAAAGTTGAAGCACAGGCCGGCCAGCACCAGCCATAGAAACGTTGGAACGGCCAACACCCGGCGAATCGGCCGGTCTACTGGCGCCTGGGAGGTCTGCACCGCCTCTGCCGCGCCACGCTGGGGCTCTTTGATGAAAAACATGAAGACCGCAAGGATCAACCCGGGAATGGCCGCGATGAAAAACGGTGCGCGCCAGCTATCGAACGCCTTGACCATCGCGCCGATGGTAAAAAAGGCCAGCAACAGGCCCAGGGGCAGGCCGAGCATGAAGATGCCCATCGCACGGGCCCGGCGATGGGCCGGAAACAGGTCGCCGATCAGCGAGTTGGCCGCGGGCGCATAACTGGCTTCGCCAACGCCAACCCCCATGCGGACCAGCAAAAATGTCCAGAAACTGCCGACCATGCCGTTGACCGCCGTCAATCCGCTCCACGCCGCCAGGCCCCAGCCCATGAGTTTGCTGCGTGAGCCGGTGTCGGCCATTCGCCCCAGGGGCAGGCCGGCGATGGCATAGACCAGGGTGAACGCGGTGCCGATAAAGCCGATCTGGAAGTCGCTGAGGTGCCACTCCATGCGAATCGGTTCGATGATGATCGCCGGAATGGTGCGATCGAAAAAGTTGAACAGGTTGGCGAGGAACAACAGAAACAGAATGCGCCAGGCATTGGCCGCTTGGGTCGAGTGCTGCATAGGTCCGTCTCTTTTATTGTTGTTAGGGCCGCGATACCCGAAGCATCCTGCCCGGAACCTGCAATCTAGTCAGCGGTGCTGCCGTTGTCTGTAATGATTCGTAAAGCTGATAGCGGCCAATACCCTGCCCACGTCCTGCGCTAATCCCACAAAAAAATAAGTGTTGGCCCCTCTTCCCATGGCGTACGGCAGGATTAGAATAGCGAGCCTTCCGTACACCCCCCCTCCCTACTTTTAGTGTTGATGACGCTCATGTCCGAAGTCAGTCCGTGTCTGAATTGCGGTGCCTGCTGTTCACATTTTCGCGTGTCTTTCTTCTGGGGCGAATGCGTCTCGTCCGGCGGTACGGTGCCCGATGAGTTGGTGGAGCAGATCAACCCGACCCGCGTGGCGATGATCGGCACCAACCAGAAACCCGCGCGCTGCTGCAGCCTGGAAGGTGAAGTGGGCCAAGGCACGCGTTGCACGATTTATGATCAACGCTCCACCCCGTGCCGCGAGTTTGATGCGTCCTGGAGCCAGGGTGTAGCCAACGTCGACTGCGACGCCGCTCGGGCCGCTTTCGGCTTGGCGCCGCTGGCCGAGCCGGTGCAGGCATTGGCGCTGCCCATCAGCGCTTAGCATCAATCGCTATCGCGGGAATGCCGAAACAGTACAAATCAAAATGCCAGTACCGCTTGAGATTTCTCCAGGCCTTCTATACTGCTCGTCATTAGGTCATCGCCGTCGGCAGTGACACCGGATGACTCTGTAACGAGGCATGCTATGGAATGGCTAGGTCTGCATTTTTTCACTGACCTTCCAGATAATGGGCATTTATTACTCAATTGCAGTCATAACCCTTTTCTGGTGTTGCTGGCGTACCTGGTCGCTTGCGCGGCGGGCTTCGGTACGCTGGACATGGCTGAGCGTGTCGGCCACGTCGACAATCCCACCGCCCAACGTCATTGGCGCTGGATCGGTGCCGGTTGCCTGGCGGGCGGGATCTGGTCGACGCACTTCATCAGCATGCTGGCCTTCCAAGCGCCCATTGCCATTCATTACGAACTGATCATGACGTTCGCCTCGTTGCTGATCGCCCTGATCGCGTCGCTGTTCGCGATGAAAACCCTCAGCCACCGCGATTTGAAATTCCCGCAATACCTGTTGGCGTCTGTCTGGATGGGCATCGGCATTGCCTTGATGCACTACGTGGGCATGTCGGCGATGCGCTCCGAGGCGGCGGTGTATTTTGAATCGGGGCTGTTCATGGCCTCCATTGCCATTGCCATCGGGGCGAGCCTGGCGGCGCTGCTGCTCTCGCGCCACCTGCGCAATGGCACGGGGGTTTTCCATCAATTGCTCAAATACGCCGCCAGCCTGGTGCTCGGCGCGGGCATCATCAGCATGCATTTCACCGGCATGGCGGCCATGCAATTGCTGGTGCCGGACGGCGTTGCGCCCTCGCTGCCGGTGGACAACAACCCGATACAACTGGGCCTGTCGGTGGCCGTGATCACCTTACTGGTGATTGGCAGCAGCATCAGTGCCGCCCTGGCGGACAAAAAACTGCAACACAAGGAAACCGACCTGCGCCGGGTCAACGCCCTGCTCAGCGAACTGGACCAGGCACGGGTTTCATTGCAACAGGTTGCCCATTACGACGCCTTGACCAACTTGCTCAACCGCCGTGGCTTTAATCAGATTTTTGCCGAGCGCCTCGCAGAAAAAGCGGCGAACGACGGCATGCTGGCGGTGATTTTCCTGGATATCGACCACTTCAAGCGCATCAACGACAGCCTCGGCCATGACGCGGGCGACGAATTGCTCACCGTGCTCGCCAGCCACATCAAAAGTTCGGTGCGCAGCCATGACGATGTGGTCGCCCGTTTTGGCGGCGACGAATTCTGCATTCTCATCAGCATCCACCATCGCGATGAAGCGCGGCACATGGCCCAGCGCATCATGCAAAAGATGAAAGACCCTATCGAACTGGCAGGCCGGCGCATGGTGATGACCACCAGCATCGGCATCAGCCTGTTCCCCGAAGACGGCAAAACCAGCGAAGAACTGCTCAAGACCGCCGACCTTGCGCTGTACCAGTCCAAGGACACTGGCCGTAACAGCCTGAACTTCTTCAGTTCCAACCTCAAAACCCGCGCCTTCCTCGAGCTGCAACTGGAAGAGGAACTGCGCGCAGCCCTGCGCGGCAAGAACGAGTTGGTGCTGTTTTACCAACCCATCCTGGACCTGAAAAAAGGCAAGATCACCCGCCTGGAGGCCCTGGTACGCTGGCAGCATCCGCACCACGGGCTGCTCACCCCGGACCGTTTCATCAGCATCGCCGAAAACAATGGCCTGATCGCCGAACTGGACCACTGGGTGTTGCGTCAGGCCTGTCACGACCTGAGCCTGCTGTCGGAGCAAGGCCACACCGAATTGACCATGGCGGTGAACTGCTCGGCGCTGAACCTGGCCCGCGATGAACTGGCGGACGAAATCGAAAGCGCCCTGCGTTTCGGCGGGGTCGCCGCGAGCCGCCTGGAGCTGGAGGTGACCGAGAACGCGCTGATGGGCAATATCAGCAGCACGCTGGCCCTGTTGCGGCAAATTCGTGCGTTGGGGGTTTCGCTGTCCATCGATGACTTTGGCACGGGCTACTCGTCGCTGGCGTACCTCAAGCGCCTGCCTTTGAACACTTTGAAAATTGATCGCTCGTTCATTCAGGACATTCCCAAGTCCAGCGCCGACATCGAAATCGTCCAGGCCATTATCGGCATGGCCCACACCCTGCACTTGCAGGTGGTGACCGAAGGCGTGGAAACCGTGCAACAGCTGGAAGTGGTGCAAAAACACGGCTGTGACTTCGTCCAGGGCTACCTGCTCAGCGCCGCCGTGCCCCTTCAGGAAATCGGCGCCGTGATCCGAGGCCTGGACCAAAGCAACCTGCTCAACCCGCTGAGCCTGGCGGGCGGTACGGAGGCGCCGCCCAAAGATACGGCGGGGCGTACAAACCCTCCTTCGGTGATACGCCCGATTCGATAACCGTCCGACCCGACAGGCCAGATCCGGGCTTTTTGCCACACCCCGAAACAATTCAGCGGCTCACGCGCTCGCCCTGAAACTGTCCCCATGACGCACACGTCACCCTGAGCTGTGACCTTTCTTCACGGCAACATGCCATCACGGCGACAGCAGTTACTCCACTACACACTTTTACACGGAAAATTCACGCACACTTTTAGTGCAGGCAATTCCTACGCCGCCCTTTCCTGGATCAGAATCCACGGCGAAACCACCACCGCCCACAGCCCCGGATCGCGCTCGACCAGGTCCAGCGCCCGCGTTGCAGACACCTCGCCCACTACCCCCGCAGCCAACCAGGCAGCGACTTTCTCGCGGTTGTCCTCGGCCATTGCCTCGGCGGTTTCAATCAAATCCAGGCCCGCATCGACCCATAACAGGGCACCCTTGGCAAAGAACGGCTCAAGCTCCTTCCAGGAAATTTCGGCGGTTTCACCGAGCAGCTTGGCATAGAGGGTGCTAGGTTCTTGCGTCATGGGAGTTCACCTGAATAAAAAATCGGCGCAATCATACCGTCGAGCCCCAGGTAGAAAAACCCAGTTGCAAATGAGGCACCGATCGAAAGTGTCAGGAACGCCAAGGATTGCCCGAAACTCTGGCATGCCCTCGCCGCAATTCTGTCTTTTTCTTTCATTTAAGCGACATGTCCAGGTGTTGCCCCCAGCAGCCAGCTTTTCAAGCGATCAGCCGGCGCTCTACACTGTACCGGTACAGTTGCCAGAGCATTGCCGGGGCGATATCTGCGATGTCCGATCCGGTTCTGCAGCTCAACAAGGCCGCTAGAACTATAAAAAATACAACAGCAAGAGTGGAGCACTATGAATAAGGCTACTAAGCAGATTTCCAAACTGTTTGCCGCTATGGTCCTGGCTGGGGTTGCCGGCCATTCGTTCGCAGCTGACACCATCAAGATTGGTATTGCCGGCCCTAAAACCGGCCCTGTGACCCAGTACGGCGACATGCAGTTCACGGGCGCCAAACAAGCCATCAAAGACATCAACGCCAAAGGCGGCGTCGACGGCAAACAACTGGTTGCCGTTGAATACGATGACGCCTGCGATCCGAAGCAAGCGGTCGCCGTGGCCAACAAAGTGGTCAACGATGGCGTCAAGTTCGTGGTCGGCCACCTCTGCTCCAGCTCCACTCAGCCAGCGTCCGACATCTATGAAGACGAAGGCGTGATCATGATCACCCCAGCGGCCACCAGCCCGGAAATCACCTCCCGTGGCTACAAACTGGTGTTCCGCACCATCGGCCTGGACAGCGCCCAGGGCCCGGCGGCCGGCAATTACATCGCCGACCACGTCAAGCCTAAAGTCGTTGCCGTCCTGCACGACAAACAGCAATACGGTGAAGGCATCGCCACCGCCGTTAAAAAGACCCTGGAAGACAAAGGCGTGAAAGTTGCCGTGTTCGAAGGCCTGAACGCTGGCGACAAAGACTTCTCCTCGATCATCCAGAAGCTCAAGCAAAACAACGTCGACTTCGTTTACTACGGCGGCTACCACCCTGAGCTGGGCCTGATCCTGCGCCAAGCCAAGGAAAAAGGCCTGAACGCCAAGTTCATGGGCCCGGAAGGCGTGGGCAACGACTCCATCTCGCAAATCGCCCAGGGCGCTTCCGAAGGCCTGCTGGTGACCCTGCCGAAATCCTTCGACGCCGCGCCTGAAAACAAGGCCATCGTTGACGCGATCAAAGCCGACGGCAAAGACCCTAGCGGCCCGTTCGTGTTCCCGGCCTACTCGGCTGTCGAGCTGATCGCCGGTGGTATCACCGCCGCCAAAAGCGAAGACACCGCCAAGGTCGCAGCCGCCATCCACGCGGGCTCCTTCAAGACCCCGACGGGCGACCTGAGCTTCGACGCCAAGGGCGACCTCAAGGACTTCAAGTTCGTGGTCTACGAATGGCACTTCGGCAAGCCAAAAACCGAAGTCTCCCCTCAGTAAGCCAGGCCTTACCGGTCAACAAGCCCACTGTGAAAGCAGTGGGCTTTGTTTTACGAGGTTTATGGGCCTGACACCCGCGATCCGGGCGCTGGCTCACCTGAAAATCTTAAAACCGTCACCAGCGGTTCGCTGGGAAACGCTTCGTGCAACCTGAACACAGAGCAGGGCACCAAGCCGGAAATGACTCCACCAGTGAAATGCGTATCGGGTTTTTAGGAGCGCTGTAATGCCTGAGATCTATCATTTTTTCCAACAGCTGGTTAATGGCTTGACCATTGGCAGCACCTACGCCTTGATAGCCATTGGCTACACAATGGTTTACGGCATCATTGGAATGATTAACTTCGCCCATGGCGAGGTCTACATGATTGGCTCCTACGTGGCCTTCATTGCCCTTGCCGGGCTGGCCATGATGGGTATCCACTCATTACCGCTGTTGATGACGGCGGCGTTTATCGCCTCGATCGTCGTGACCAGTGCCTATGGCTACAGTATCGAGCGTGTTGCCTACCGCCCCCTGCGTGGCAGCAACCGGTTGATCCCGCTGATTTCCGCCATCGGCATGTCGATTTTCCTGCAGAACACCGTATTGCTGTCCCAGGACTCCAAGGACAAATCCATTCCCAACCTGATCCCGGGGAGCCTCTCCTTCGGCCCGGGCGGTGCAGAAGAAGTCCTGATTTCCTACATGCAGATCCTGGTGTTCGTCGTCACCCTGGTGGCCATGACCGGCCTGACACTGTTCATCTCCCGCTCCCGTCTGGGGCGCGCCTGCCGGGCCTGCGCCGAAGACATCAAGATGGCCAACCTGCTGGGGATCAACACCAACAACATCATCGCCCTGACCTTCGTCATCGGCGCCGCGCTGGCCGCCGTCGCCGCTGTGCTGTTGAGCATGCAATATGGCGTGATCAACCCCAACGCCGGCTTCCTGGTAGGCCTCAAGGCCTTCACCGCCGCAGTACTGGGCGGTATCGGCAGCATTCCGGGCGCGATGCTCGGCGGGCTGGTGCTGGGGGTGTCTGAAGCCTTTGGTGCCGACATTTTCGGTGACCAGTACAAGGACGTCGTGGCATTCGGTCTTTTGGTTCTGGTGCTGCTGTTCCGGCCGACCGGCATTCTGGGCCGCCCGGAGGTTGAGAAAGTATGAGCAAATATCTTAAGTCGGCGCTGTTCAGCGCCCTGCTGGTCTGGGCCGTGGCCTTTCCGGTACTCGGCCTCAAACTGAGCATTGTCGGCATCAACCTGGAAGTGCATGGCACCGGTCCTGTGACCCTGACCATCATTGCCCTGTGTTCGGTGCTGATGTTCCTGCGGGTGCTGTTCACCCAGCAGGTCGGCGCCTTGTTCCGCGCCAACCGTGGCCCGCTGGTATCGCCCAAGGTCAGTCAGTTCCTGACCCTGCCGCGCACCCAGCGCTACATCATCGTTGGCCTGATCGTGGCCGCGTTGGTCTGGCCGTTCTTTGGTTCGCGCGGCGCGGTCGACATCGCCACCTTGATCCTGATCTACGTGTTGCTGGGCCTGGGCCTGAACATCGTGGTGGGCCTGGCCGGCCTGCTCGACCTGGGTTATGTGGGCTTCTACGCCGTGGGCGCCTATACCTACGCGTTGCTGTCGCACTATTTGGGCTGGAGCTTCTGGGTCTGCCTGCCGCTGGCCGGCCTGGCCGCCGCCACGTTCGGCTTTCTGCTGGGCTTCCCGGTGCTGCGTTTGCGCGGTGACTACCTGGCCATCGTGACCCTGGGCTTTGGTGAAATCATCCGTCTGTTCCTGCGTAACCTCACCGACATCACCGGCGGCCCCAACGGCATCAGCAGCATTCCAAAACCCACCTTCTTCGGCCTGTCGTTCGACCGCAGCGCTGCCGAGGGCATGCAGACCTTCCACGAATACTTCGGGCTGGACTACAACCCGGTGAGCAAAGTGGTGTTCCTGTACCTCGTTGCCCTGTTGCTGGCGCTGGCGGCCCTGTTCGTGATCAACCGCCTGCTGCGCATGCCCATTGGCCGTGCGTGGGAAGCGCTGCGCGAAGACGAAATCGCCTGCCGTGCACTGGGCCTCAACCCCACAATCATCAAGCTTTCGGCCTTCACCCTCGGCGCCGCGTTCGCAGGCTTTGCCGGCAGTTTCTTTGCCGCACGCCAAGGGCTGGTGACACCAGAATCGTTCACCTTCATCGAGTCGGCCATCATCCTGGCCATCGTGGTATTGGGCGGCATGGGCTCGCAGCTGGGCGTGATCCTGGCGGCGATCGTGATGATCCTGCTGCCGGAAATGATGCGTGAGTTCAGCGAATACCGCATGTTGATGTTCGGCGCCATGATGGTGCTGATGATGATCTGGCGTCCTCAAGGCTTCCTGCCCATGCAACGTCCACACATGGAGCTGCGCAAATGAGCCGCGAGATCCTGAAAGTCGAAAACTTGAGCATGCGCTTTGGCGGCTTGCTGGCGGTCAACGGTGTGGCCCTGACCGTTAAAGAGAAACAGGTCGTGGCCTTGATCGGCCCCAACGGCGCTGGCAAAACCACGGTGTTCAACTGCCTGACCGGCTTTTACAAGCCCAGCGGTGGCAGCATCCTGCTCGACGGCCAACCGATCCAGGGCCTGGCCGGCCACGAGATCGCCCGCAAGGGCGTGGTGCGCACCTTCCAGAACGTGCGGCTGTTCAAGGACATGACGGCGGTCGAAAACCTGCTGATCGCCCAGCACCGTCACCTGAACACCAACTTCCTGGCGGGCCTGTTCAAGACCCCGGCGTTTCGCAAAAGTGAGCGCGAGGCCATGGAATACGCGGCCTACTGGCTGGACAAGGTCAACCTCACCGAGTTCGCCAACCGCCCGGCGGGCACCCTCGCCTACGGTCAGCAACGCCGCCTGGAAATCGCCCGCTGCATGATGACGCGCCCGCGCATCCTCATGCTCGACGAACCCGCCGCGGGCCTGAACCCCAAGGAAACCGAAGACCTCAAGGCGCTGATCGGTGTGCTGCGTGAAGAAAACAACGCCACTGTGCTGTTGATCGAACACGACATGAAACTGGTCATGAGCATTTCCGACCATATCGTGGTGATCAACCAGGGCACACCGCTGGCCAACGGGACGCCGGAGCAGATCCGCGACAACCCGGACGTGATCAAAGCCTATTTGGGGGAAGCGTAAAATGCTGCAATTCGAAAACGTTTCCACTTTCTACGGCAAGATCCAGGCCCTGCACAGCGTCAACGTCGAAGTGCGCCAGGGCGAGATCGTCACCCTGATCGGCGCCAACGGTGCTGGCAAGTCCACCCTGCTGATGACCCTGTGCGGTTCACCCCAGGCCCACAGTGGCAGCATCCGCTACATGGGCGAGGAACTGGTGGGCCTGCACTCGGCCGAAATCATGCGTAAAAGCATTGCCGTCGTGCCGGAAGGTCGCCGGGTATTTTCCCGCCTGACCGTGGAAGAGAACCTCTCCATGGGCGGATTTTTTACCGACAAGGGCGACTACCAGGAGCAGATGGACAAGGTGTTGCACCTGTTTCCACGGCTCAAGGAACGCTTCAGCCAGCGCGGCGGCACCATGTCGGGCGGCGAGCAGCAAATGCTTGCCATCGGCCGGGCGCTGATGAGCAAACCCAAGCTGTTGCTGCTCGACGAGCCTTCACTGGGCCTGGCACCGATCATCATCCAGCAGATCTTCGACATCATCGAGCAACTGCGCAAAGACGGGGTGACGGTGTTTTTGGTCGAGCAGAACGCCAACCAGGCGCTGAAAATCGCCGACCGGGCCTACGTGCTGGAAAACGGCCGGGTGGTGATGCAGGGCAGCGGCGAACAATTGTTGACTGACCCCAAGGTGCGCGAAGCTTACCTGGGCGGTTAACGGCCTGTTACCTACAGGCGGATGTGGGAGCGGGTGGGCCCGCGAGGTGCACGACTGGGTGTGTGAAAGACACCGGGGCGATGCAATCGCAGGCTCACCCGCTCCCACATTTTTTTGGGCGGGCGCATAAAACGGTGAATCTGAACTATTTTCTTACGGGATGTGTAACGAATACCTTCGCTCTCTATCTAGTGGTGTAACTGGCAACAATGCCTGCTTACCCACCCTACGCTGGAGATACATCATGACCACTAAGACCCGCTCGCTGTCCGCCGCCACCCTCGTCCTGGCCCTGGGTTCTGCCCTGAGCCTGTCCGCCCTGACCAACACCG
>NZ_JBSVWN010000084.1:0-14702 GCF_054071325.1 Pseudomonas sp. SDO5215_S409
CCTGGATGAGCGAGATCATGGACTTGAAGAAAGAGAAGAACTTCTTTGAGACGCGGGTGATTGAGTATCAGACCGGTGGGGCGCTTAGCTGGGATTGATGCTGAGCTACCGTTGAAAAGCCCTGACTCGTTCAGGGCTTTTTTTGCTCGATGATTTGAATAAGGCTTTCTCTTACATACCGGCTGTCCTTCGGGAAATTAGGTGAAATAACAGCATCCTCACAAAAAGACTAGCGCCTTATTATTTTCTTCTTAACCACAAAAACCAGTTTCTCTGTTCCTGCTCATCAGGAATTGTAGAAACATAAAGAAGAATCATAAAAAGCGACACCCAACCCAAAATCGATTTATCGACATACCCCACAAATAAAATATAACCCTGGTCCACGAATTTCATATGCGCATAGGTAAAGAAGATATTATAAATCGACACAACCAGAAGCTTCCATCTTGAAAACTTGTTTCCCGACCACGCGCTGCTAGCCCACAATGGGGGCAAATAAAATAAAACAGTAAAAAATAAGTACCCGGTATAAATAAATATATTACTCACCACTATTCCACCGTTCTCGAATATCATCGATTATTGACAAATCGCTCCCCCTATCAAATAAAAATCCTGTCCGTGATGCTTTTTTATACATATAAAATATGTTTATTTTTTCACCCCAAAAAACCCGCCTCGCCGTTCCCATTCAACGGGCATTGTAAACATATAAAGTAGAATCATAAAAAGAGACACCCAACCCAAGACCGAATTATCAGCCTCACCCACAAATAAAATCTTACCCTGCTCGATATACTTCCTATGAAGATAAATAAAAAATATATTGTAAAGCGCCATAATCGAAAACTTCCATTTAGAAAAACCGCTCCCAGACCATGCGCTACTCGCCCATAACGACGGCAGATAGAACAAAACCGTCAAAAACAAATAAACACCGTAAAAAATTATATTATTCACGATTAATCCACCGGCTGATCATTTCCTCTATTGTTAACGCATCCCCACTTCTATCAAACAAGGCTCCACCAACTGACGTAGTTTTATACGCTCTCATAAAATCAGACCGCATATACCTATACAGACGCCAAGACCCAGCTTTGGGCACCAATCTAAAAGCACTAAAACCTGATGTCGCCAAATCCACTGCTCCTCACGCAACATCACCCGCCGTTTTATTTTTTCCGAGCGCCACAGCCGCATCTTGATATATCACAGCAAACCTACCTCCCCCGCCAATCCACCGGAATTGAATAGGCATACAAAAATGTAAGCCCAAAAGAAAACCAACCCATCACATCGTCTTTTCTGTCATCAAAAAACGGTATATATCCCGTATGAGCATATTTCAGAAGAAAAAACATACACAGGCAGTTATACCCCACAGAGACAAAAAACTTTAACTTCGTCAACCTTGTTTGAGACCACGCCCGCGCAAACCAAAGAGATGGCATATAAAAAACAAAACACACCACGATGAAAACCGCATAAAACAGCCCATTACTCACTTAACGACTCCCAACGCTTCCGTATATCGTCTGCCGACAGCACTCCAAAGACCCCATCTGCCGCCAGGCCAGCTGCCGACGAATTTTTGTACGCTCTAATATAATCAGCTTTTATATAGCGATAGAGCTTCCAAGCATCTCGCTTCAACATCAACCGCCACAGGCTATAAATCGAGGTACTGGCATCAACTATGCTATAGGCAAAATCGCCTGTTTCTTTCTCACCCCCCAATGCCAGGGCTGTTTGCTGATAAACCTTTCTCAAAGGACCCTCGGTATCCGTGCGCCCCTCCCATACGTTTCGCCCACTCTCATAAATATTATTTCCGCCGTGAGCCATGATCGGCACGCCCACCGGAGCGCACAACGTTCCAAATGAGGCCATACACACTTGCACACCGGTTTTAAACTGAATACCCCCGGCAAGTAGCCCTAACCCCTGCCTCGTAATAGCCAGCGACAGTTCCAAATAACTGCGCTGTTCCCGCTTTAATTCCAGCAGCGCTTGCTCAGCACTTTTCCTCCCGTCCTCAACCTCCCGGACAATCCCTCGTGCGTAATAAGCCACTTCGTGATTAAACTGCATCCGCACGACTCCATTCCGGATATGCCGTGCGCTCACAATGCAAGCCTGGTTCGTCAAATAGGTGGCCGTCTGATTGACAGTCCAAAAGTCGTGAGATGAAACATGCAAACGTTCAGCGTTATTGCGACTCATCGTTATTCTGCCCCCAAACGCTGTAGCCACTGGTTCCAGCCAAATGATGTGTCCAGATAATTTCCCGATAACGCAGCGCGAGTATTTCCTGCGCTTCCATATCACCGTACAAAATCGCATGGGGCACATTGACGTGGATATCAGCAATGACACACCCGCGAATATCGATGGTGTAGTACTTCTCTTGCTGGCCAAACGGCGAATGGCGGTAAAAATCGACAACGCAATGAAGCTCTTCCCGGGTAGACAACGCCACCGCCAGTAATGGGGAAGACTTGTCGATGTTCTTGGCAATGGTGATCGGGCCATGAGTAGAAGCGTTGATATTGCCCCGGTTAATCATGTCGTGTTGAAACGAGAGCACCATTATTTCGTCGCGGTGCCCGTCCTGGCATTTATTGCCGATAGAGTCGGGCGTTGAACAACCCGCCGAGATAACGCCTTGAGTATTGCCCGTAATGGACAGGTAGCCGTGATGTGCCATGAGATAAACGCCTTGTGGTTTTGCGCTCACCCTATGTAAAAAAGTCAATCGGAACTATCAGACGTTTCGTTTTAGTTAGTACGAGCGATATGTAGGAGCTTTCACTAGTTACCTGATTAGTCGGGCGGAGTTTTCCTGCTATGGCTCTATGTCGCGGCGAGCAGGCTTATATTGCCGCCCTAAAAACGCTGCCGAGCGTCCCCTTCATGGCGCAGCGGTAGTAAACTTCGCGCACAATGGGCCGCTTTTAGTGGCGCGCCCCTAGCGTTTAAGGCGTATGTTTTGGCCCTCGCCCACTGGGCACCGTGGCCAACCTGAACCCGCTTCACACAATCGAGGCCCCTCCGTGACCCCTGATATGCTCGAATCCGGCCCCGTCGGCGCCAAGGTACTTTCTGTCTTTGACTTCGACGGCACCCTGACCCACCACGACAGTTTTGTGCCCTTCCTCAAATTTGCCTTTGGCAAGGGCGAGTTCGCCCGCCGGATCGTCAAGCTGGCAGTGCCGGGCGTGCGGTTTTTGCTGCGGCAAATCAGCCGGGATGAGCTCAAGGCTCAGTTGATTCGCACCTTTATGACCGGGGTGCAAAAAGCCTGGGTCCAGCAGCAGGCCGATGCGTACTGCCAGCAATACTGGAACCGCCTGATGCGCCCGGCGGGGGTGCAGTCGGTGGCGGACGAGGTGAAGTCCGGGGCGGTGGTCACACTGTGTTCGGCGTCGCCAGCACTGGTGTTGCAACCGTTCGCGAACAGGCTGGGGATCCGGTTGATCGGCACCGAGCTTGAAGTGGTGGACGGCGTGCTCACCGGCAAGCTCACCGGGAATAACTGCCGGTGTGAGAACAAAGTGCTGCGCCTGGAAGCGGTGTATGGGGACCTGGGGGAGTATCGGCTCAGGGCCTGGGGTGATACGCGCGGCGACCGGGAGCTGTTGGCGGCGGCGCAGGATGCGCATTTTCGGCATTTTCATGCGAAGAGAAAGTAAAAGCGGCTGAGGGGATCCTTCCCATGCCCTGCGTGGGAAGGATCAAGTACTTATGTAGCCGATTTCAGGTCCAAACCCAGCGCTGTCGCGAAGGCTTTCACCATCGGACTTCTTGGCGCGTTATGCCGCAAAATCAGGTGAAACGGCGTGCTCAGGTGAATCTGCGCCGGGCACAGCGCACGCAGGCGCCCTTCCTTTACCAGCGACGCAGCATAATGTTCCGGCAGGAACCCCAAAAAGCGGCCAGTGAGGATAAGGATGGCAACAGCTTCCACCTGGATCGCGGAGGCAGACTGACTGTCGTGGTTGATGAAGTGGGCCTTGTCCCGATGGATCGCGTAGCGATGGTTGACCACTTCATGCTGGCGCAACACGTCGGGCGCGATGTCGCGGGCCTCAAACAAGGGGTGATCGGTTGCGCAGTAGACGTAGGCTTTTTCTTCGTAAAGCGGCAAATAATCGAATTCTTCCCGGCGCTGGTAGACCGGCACGATGCCAACCGCCAGCCGCCCTTCCACGACGCCCCGCTCGATTTCATCCAGTTGTGCAGCCTGCAAACGCAGTCTTATTTTGGGTGAATCCGTATGTAGCTTTTTAAGAGCGGCAACTAACGGCGAACTAAGGTCGGACACGGTATTATCAATAACGCCCACCCCCAGGTCGCCAATCAGTTCGTTCTGCGCCGAACTAAGCTTGTCCCGAAAACTGTCCACCGAGGCAAATAACTCGATGGACGCCTGGTACACCAACTTGCCTTCCTCGGTCAGCCCGAACCCTTCGCGGCCCCGTGTACACAGGCGCATGCCGATGCGAATTTCGAGGTCCGAGATCTGTTTGCTGATGGCCGCCAGGCCCACGTTCAGCTCGTTTTGCGCGGCGCTGAAACCACCGGCCTCGACCACCGCCTTGAATACCCGCAGCAATTTGAAGTCCAGCCCGCTCAGTTGCAGAGGCGGTCGCGTGCCGGGTTTTGGCGGTACGTTTCCAGAAGTGGAAAGTGGGGTTTCCATAATACGTGTTGACCTCAAGTGCCATATTCAACAGGCTTTGACCTAATCCGTGAACATAGCCGGGCGGCAATAATGAACATAGATAACCCGCCTTGGCAACCTTGAATATAGCGGCTTGAACAGCTTTCGCAGGCTGATTTAACGCCCTTTAAACCTGACACTTCGATCAGGGCTTTTTAGTTTTTGACTGCCTCCGATTCTTCCAAAAACAAAGCGTGAGGAACACCCATGTCCCAGCCCACCGACCGCCTTTGGGGCGCTCGTTTCAAGACCGGTCCGTCTGCTGCCCTGGCGGCGCTGTCCCGTTGCCCGGAGCGCTATTTTCGCCTGACGCCCTACGACCTGGCGGGCTCCCGCGCCCATGCCCGTGAATTGCAGCGCGCCGGGTTGCTGGATGAATCGGAAACCTTGCGCACCCTAGAAGCGCTGGATCGCATCGGCGAAGATTTCGCCGCCGGTCGCCTGCACCCCACCCTGGATGATGAAGACGTACACACCTTCATCGAACGCGTGCTCACCGAACGCCTGGGCGCGCTGGGTGGCAAGTTGCGCGCCGGGCGTTCACGCAACGACCAGACCGCCAACGATTTGCGCCTGTTCCTGCGCGACCATGCGCGCACCATCACCACCGAGGTGCTGGGCCTGCAAGCGGCGTTGGTGGCTCAGGCTGAACAGCATGTTGAAAGCATTTGCCCAGGCTTTACGCACTTGCAACAGGCGCAGCCGATTGTGTTCGCCCACCATTTGCTGGCGCACGCGCAGTCCATGCTGCGTGACGTGCAGCGCTTGGTGGACTGGGATGCGCGCACAGCCTTGTCGCCGTTGGGCGCAGCGGCCATGGCAGGTTCGGCGATTGCGCGTCAGCCGGAGCATTCGGCCAAGGAGATGGGTTACACCGGGCCGTGCGAAAACTCCATCGACGCCGTCGCCAGCCGTGACCATGTGGCGGAGTTTCTGTTTGTCGCGGGCATGCTCGGGGTGAATATTTCGCGGCTGTCCGAAGAGTTTTGCCTATGGTCGTCGCGCCAGTTTCGCTGGGTGCAACTGGACGATGCCTACGCCACCGGCAGCTCGATCATGCCGCAGAAAAAGAACCCGGACATCGCCGAGCTGGCCCGTGGCAAAGCCGGTCGCCTGATTGGCAACCTCACCGGCCTGATGTCCACCCTCAAATCCCTACCGCTCTCCTACAACCGCGACTTGAGCGAAGACAAGCACAGCGTATTGGACAGCGTGGACACCCTGCTGCTGGTGCTGCCAGCCATGGCGGGCATGGTGGCGACCATGAAGGTGCAGGTGGAAGAACTGCGGCGCCAGGCCCCGATGGGGTTCACCCTGGCGACCGAGGTAGCGGACTGGCTGGCCACGCGCGGTGTGCCGTTCAAAGAAGCGCATGAGATCACCGGCGCATTGGTACAAGCCTGTGAGAAGCATGAGATTGAGTTGTGGGAAGCCTCACCGGCCATGCTGGCAGAGGTGGACATGCGGCTGACACCCGAGGTGCGTGACTGCCTCACCCTGGAAGCCGCGATTGCAGCGCGCAGTGGCTGGGGTGGCACCGCGCCCGAGCGGGTGCGCGAGCAGATTGCGCGGTTGAAGGTGGCGTTGGCCGAACAACAGAAATGGACCGAGAACTATCAGGGATTTCGGATTTAAGCCCGTAGGAATTGTGCCGTGGGTACTGGCGCCGTCCCAGGCAAGCCAGCGCCCGCCTTGATCGGGTTCCTACCGTTTGATTGTGTGCAGTTGCTGTACTTTGGAGAAACACCATGAACCAAACCCCGGCAGAACGCCTGGCGGCCGAGCGCCAGCAGAGCGAGAACCAGTTCGACATCACCCAGTACGAGCATGTGCCCCGTCGCTACTACGGGCGGATGGTGTTTGCCACCCTGATCGTGGTGGTGTTGATCGGCCTGGTGCGAGCCTTTGCCAATGGTCAGATCGAATGGGCCTACATTGGCCAGTTCCTCACGTCCGAGGCCATTTTGTGGGGCCTGCTCAACACCATCATCATGTCGATTCTGGCGATGGCGCTGGGCGTGGTGATCGGAGTGATCACCGCCATCATGCGCATGTCGGCCAACCCGATCCTGCGGTACGTGGCCATCACCTACACCTGGCTGTTTCGCGGCACGCCGCTGATCCTGCAACTGTTGCTGTGGTTCAACCTGGCGTTGATTTTCCCGGTGATCGCAGTGCCTGGCCTGTTCAGCATCGACACCGTGGACTTGATGACACCGTTCGTGGCGGCGCTGCTGGGCCTGAGCATCAACCAGGGCGCCTACACCGCCGAAGTGGTACGCGCCGGCCTCTTGTCGGTGGACACCGGCCAGTACGAGGCCGCCAAGTCTATCGGCATGCCCAGCCTTCAGGCGCTGCGTAGGGTGATTCTGCCGCAGGCGATGCGGGTGATCATTCCACCTGTAGGCAACGAGTTCATCAGCATGGTGAAAATGACCAGCCTGGCCAGCGTGATCCAGTATTCAGAGCTGCTGCACAACGCGCAAAACATCTACTACGCCAACGCACGGGTGATGGAGCTGCTGATTGTGGCGGGCATCTGGTACTTGGCGGTGGTGACGGTTCTTTCATTCGGTCAGAGCCGCCTCGAGCGTCGTTTTGCCCGCGGCGCCGGCAAGCGCTCGTAAGTCTGGTTGAGGAGAGTTATCCATGAGAAGCATCGTCAAGGCCGTCAACCTCAATAAGTATTACGACCAGTATCACGCGCTGCGCGATATCAACCTGGAAGTCGAACAGGGCGATGTGCTGTGCATCATCGGCCCGTCCGGTTCGGGCAAAAGCACCCTGCTGCGCTGCGTCAACCAACTGGAAAAGATCAACACCGGCGGCCTGTGGGTCGACGGCGAGCTGGTGGGTTACCGGGTCGCGGGCAACAAGCTGCATGAATTGAACGAAGCGCAGATCGCCCGCCAGCGCCTGGCCACCGGCATGGTGTTCCAGCGCTTTAATTTGTTCCCGCACATGACCGTGTTGCAAAACATCATCGAAGGCCCCTGCCAGGTGCTCAAGCGCTCGCCCAAGGAAGCCACCGAAGACGCCCTGGAGTTGCTGGCCCGTGTGGGCCTGGCGGACAAGCGCAATGCTTATCCGGTGGAATTGTCCGGCGGCCAGCAACAGCGCGTGGCCATTGCCCGGGCGCTGGCCATGCGCCCTAAATTGATGCTGTTTGACGAACCCACGTCAGCGCTCGACCCGGAGCTGGTAGGAGAAGTGCTGTCGGTGATGCGCGACTTGGCCACCACCGGCATGACCATGATTGTGGTCACCCATGAGTTGGGCTTCGCGCGCGAGGTGTCCAACCGCATGGTGTTCATGGATGCTGGCCAGATTGTGGAAGCCGGCAGCCCCGAAGAAATTCTAATAAGCCCACAAAACCCGCGTACCCAAAGCTTTATTTCTGCCGTTCGCACTTAACTAAAAAACAAACGAGAACGCCCCCATGAAAAAATTGATTGTTCCAGGTTTGCTCGCAGGCCTGATGGCCTCCACTTCGGTTTTCGCGGCATTGCCGGCAGCGATCAAGGAAAAAGGCGAGATCAGCGCGGCCATCGTGCCGAACTACCCGCCAATGGACTTCAAGGACACCGCCACCAACCAGCTCACCGGCCTGGACTTTGACCTGGGCAATGCCCTGGCCGAGCGCCTGGGTGTGAAGATCAAATGGCAGGAAACCGGCTTTGAGCAAATGCTCAGCGGCCTCACCACCAAGCGCGTCGACATCGTGCTGTCGGGCATGAGCGACACCGCTGAACGCCAGAAAGCCGTGACCTTCATCGACTACTTCACCAGCGGCCCGCAGTTCTACACCCTGAGCAAGCGTGAAGACCTGCAAGCCTTGACTGACCTGTGCGGTAAAAAAGTCGGCACCAGCCGCCGGACTACCTGGCCGTCGGAAATTGCCGCATGGAGCAAGGAAAACTGCGAAGGCGCCGGTAAGCCCGCCATCGTGGTGATCGGCACCGAAGGCTCGGCGGATGCGCGCGCCCAACTGCAGCAGAACCGCCTGGATGCGGCGATGCAGGGCAGCGAAACCATTCCGTATTTGATGTCTCTGGACAAGGGCAAGTACAAGCCGGTGGGCCTGGCCATTTCCAAACAATTCACCGGGCTTGGGATCGAGAAGAGCAACACGGAGCTGGTCACGGCCATCAGCGAGACGTTGCAAGCCATGATCGATGACGGTACTTACGGCAAGATCCTGAAAAAGTGGGACCTGGAGCAAGGCGCTGTCGAAAAAGTCGCGATCAACGCCGGACAGTAATGACCGTTCCCACGCCTGGCGTGGGAATACACCCCGTGACGCCCAAGAAAACGGAACGCGGAGCGTCCAGACTGGCGTTCCCACGCTGAACGTGGGAACGCTCATTTTGAGTGAACAAGGACACCTGCCCTACCGTGGCCACCTACTCCCTGGTAATCCGCCGCCTGATGATCTGCTCACTGACCATCGTGATCAGCCGGGCCATGACCAGCCCGCTGATGACCTTGCTGCTCAGCCGGCGCCTGGGCCTCAACCAGCAGGACATCGGCTTGCTGATGGGCATCGCCGTGTTTACCGCCACGTTGATGGGCCTCTACGGCGGCTACATCATCGACCGCATGGAAAAGCGCAAACTGCTGATCCTGGCGATGCTCTCCAGCTCCATCGGTTTTCTGTTACTGACCTTTGCCAGCAACCTTTACCTGACCACCCTGACCCTGGTGATTACCGAGTCGGCCTCGGCGCTGTTCCTGATCGGCTCCAAGGCGATCATCAGTGAGAACCTGCCGGTGGAGCAGCGCGCCAAGGTGTTCTCCCTGCGTTACACCCTGACCAATATCGGTTACGCCACCGGCCCCATGGTGGGCGTGGTGATTGCCGGACAGATGCCTCTGCTACCGTTCATGCTGTCCAGTGCCATTGCGTTTCTGAGTGTGTTCCTGATGATCGGCATCCCACCCACCCAACGGGACGCCAACAGCAAACCCTTGAGTTTTCTCACCACCCTCAAGACCCTGCGCGGCGACCGCACCTTGGTGCTGTTTACCGCTGGCAGCCTGTTGAGCACCATCGTCTACGGCCGCTACACCCTCTACCTGTCGCAGTTTCTGTTGGTGATTCACAACGCCGACGATGCGCTGAAAATTCTCTCCGCCGTGCTGGCCTGCAACGCCATCACGGTGATGCTGTTGCAATACCAGATCGGTCGGTTTCTCAAGCGTGAACAACTGCGCTACTGGATCGTGCTGGGCACCACGCTGTTCATCGGCGGGCTGATCGGCTTCAGCCAGGCCGACAGCCTGCTGTCGTGGTGCGTGGCGATGTTCGTGTTTACGTTGGGCGAAATGATCATCTTCCCGTCCGAATACCTGTTCATCGACACCATTGCCCCCGACGCCCTGCGCGGCAGTTATTACGGGGCGCAAAACCTGGCAGCGTTTGGCGGGGCGTTGAGCCCGGTGATCTGCGGGTTCCTGTTGATCAACTCGCCACCGGCCACCATGTTCTACGCGTTGAGCGCCTTGACGGCGGTGGGCGGAACCCTGTGCTTCCTGAGCGGGCGTCGCGTGGCGGGCAACACGGCCTGACGGGGGGCAGGTCGCCGCAGGTTGTTACTGAAATTTGCGCGGGATCCGGCTATTAATAGCCCAACTTCTCACGGACCCGAGCGCCATGAAATTCGATACGGCCTACAGCCAGGCTCTGGACGACAAGATGTCGATCTATGACGTGCGCGACCTGAATTTCGACGAAACCACCCCTTTCGACTCCGACAAGGACCGGTTCTTCTGCCCCAACGACGCGTGCCGCGCAGCCTTTGCCGCCAGCAACGTACTGGGCACGTTCAACGCCAAAAACGTCAACTACCGGCGCACGCCCCATTTCAAGAACACCCCGAGTACCCAGCACATTGACGGCTGCCGCTATGCCAGCCAGAGCGCAGGAAAAGGTGAGGCCGAAGGCGAGCGGGAAGAGAGCTTCCCGTCGGAATTTGTCCTCACCCGCCGTCAGTACAAAAGCGAGCCTGTACAGCCAGCCGCCCCAGGTGCCGCCCCACAGCAAACAGCGAAAACGACTGCACAACGCGCCGCCCCCTCCCACCGCACAAGCGACGGCACGCCCGATAAAACCAGCGTGTTCGCCCACCCCGTCGAGTGCTACGTATCCCACCTCGACGACAAAGACAAGCTCAAGCGCATGCCGCTCAAGATCGGCGAGCACACGGCCACGTACGCGACCTTTTTCAAGAGAATCGAATACCTGCAAGACAACAAGGGCCTGATCTACTGGGGCAAGGTCAAAGCCATCAAGGACTACACCAACAGCTTTCGCATCGACTTCGACAAGAAGGTGTGGGTCGACAAAAAGCCCTATTCGGTCAACGTCTACCTGAACAAAAAACTGATCGACACCTACCGCAAGCGCACGGCGTTCCTGGAACAGATCAAGGCCGCGGTGGGCAGTGAGCGGGAGCTGTATTGCTTCTTCTACGGCGTGACGCCGGTGCTCAAACACGTGCCCAGCAAGAAAAACCCCGAGCAGACGTTCGGGGTGTTCAGTGCCGATATCGAAAACCTCGACCACTTGATTGTCCGGGAACTCCCGGCGCACGGCACGTAAGGGAAGCTGAAGGGGCTTTTAATACGGCGAGGAGATGAGCGGTCAAAACAACTGTACAAAAACACAGTATAGTTTGCTTTCCCCGTCGAACTCTGGAGAAAGCCCATGTCCTCTCTGGCACTGAGCCGCACTGTAGAACAGCAGATTGTGCTTCATCAATTCACGCCACGGCACAGCGTGCAGGCCCGCTTGATGCTGGGCTGGAGCCAGGAAGACCTGGCGCGCGAGGCTGGGGTGGCGATGGGTGAACTGGAACGTTTGGAGAGCCATGGCGAGGTGGATGATGCCGTCCGCTTGAGCGTTGCGTTTCGTCTGGAGGCGCAAGGGCTAGTGTTTTTCCCAGGCTTTGCGCCGGGCTGGGGGATGAATGTACGCCGCCACCCGCAGACGCCCGCCGAGCTTGAGGCCAAGGGCATCATTTCGCGTTTTCTGGATTCGGCAGCAGCAGCGGCAGCGCCAGTCAACGCCCAACCGAACAGGGCGTAGCCGCCGCCCCGCATCGGCGGGCGGCGGCCTGCTGCGTTACGTCAACTCGCGGGCTTGAACTCGGGTTTGCGAATGGCCTGGGATGCCTGTTCATACCCGTGAGCCACCGCCAGCAAGGTGGCTTCACTCCAGCGCGGCCCGTAGAAGTAGGCGCTGGTGGGCAGCCCGTCTTCGTCGGTGCCTGACGGCACCGAAATACCCGGATACCCGGCTGCCGATACGGCGAAATAGCTGTTGGTTTCATAGTCCGACACCAGCGCATCCAGCGTGTGCTCACGTACAACGTCGTCTACGGTGCTGCGAAAGTCTTCGATCAGCGTATGCCAGGCCGGGTCGCGTTCTTCCTTCGTCAGGTTGGATTGGTGGATGGTTTTAAGCAGCGGCTGGTGGTCACCCTCGCCGTCGCGCTGCTCGTTAAAGGCGATCAATTCGGCCAACGACCGGGCGGGCAACCCCTTGCGGGTGGCGAGGTAGCCGTTCATTTCCTGTTTGACGTCGCCCAGCAGCAGCTCTTCATAGCGCGAGGCGTCGGCCACACGGACGTCCACCGGCACCAGAATCGCGCCCTGGGCTTTTAATTGCTCAAGGGCGCGGGCAAACGCCGGGCTGTTTTCCACGGGTTCGGCCTCATTGCCCAGGGTGAAACGGGCGGGGTAGCCGATGCGTTTGTCTTTCAAGGCCCCGGGCACCAGCAAGGCGGTGTAGTCGATGCCTTGGGGGGCGCCCACGCTTGCCGTGTCGTGGGGGTCACGACCTGCCATGGCGTTGAGCAGCAACGCCGTGTCGAACACCGAGCGCGCCATGGGGCCTGGCGTGTCTTGCCGGTGGCTGGCGGGGATGATCCCGCTGCGGCTCAACAACCCGACACTGGGCTTGAGCCCGACAACGCCGTTGCGCGCCGATGGCACCACGATGGAGCCGTTGGTTTCGGTGCCCACGGCCAACGGCGCCAACCCGGCCGCCAGCGCCGCCGCCGAACCCGAACTGGAGCCGCCCACATCCGCGCCAGGCTGGTGCGGGTTGAGGGTCTGCCCGCCTCTTGAGCTCCAGCCATCGGGCCGCTCACCCCCGCGAAACCCGGCCAGTTCGCTGAGGTTGGTCTTGCCCAGAATCACCGCGCCCTGCGCACGCAGGCGCTCGACGATAAACGCATCTTTACCCGCCGACGCGCCCACCAACCCGAATGAACCCGCGCTGGTTTGCAGGGTGTCGCCGGTTTCGATGTTGTCTTTGAGCAGTATCGGGATGCCGTGCAGCGGGCCGCGCACCTTGCCGTTGGCCCGTTCACGGTCAAGTTCGCGGGCGATCTGGAGCGCCTGCGGGTTGAGTTCGATGACCGAATGCAACGAGGGCCCGCTTTGGTCGATCGTGGCGATGCGTTGTTGCAGGTAGGCCACCAGTGCGGCCGACGTCAGCCCGTTGGGCTTGGCCATTTGCTCGCTGAGCGCCTGCACGCTTGCGTACTCGATACCCGCAGGTAAGGACGGCGCAGCGCAGCTCGCGACGCCGTAGCTGAGGGCTGTGCGGGCAGCCTGGTAAAGGGCCGACGTCATGCCGTGAGCAACACCCATCATGTAATGCCTCCTGGAGCAGTGGAAAAACCGAGGATCCCGAACGGATCCGGCCACCAGTCTAGGGAGACATCTACACCTCGCGCAGTGAGCCTGATGCTGCGCAGGTTGTGGGATTGATCAGCACAAGCAGTAGCCCTAAAAGCTATCCCAGGGCCGACTCTTCAACGTTGACCGGTTCCACGTCCAGCCACCAGGCATGCCCGCGCTCCGGTTGGGCAAGGTTGAACGCCTGGCCCATGGCGGGCGTGGTGATGGACACATTGCGCTCCCACGCCAACGCCATGATGCGGTCGAACGGTTCATGCCAGGCATGGAACGCCAGGTCGAACGTGCCGTTGTGGATCGGCAACAGCCAGCGGCCCTTGAGGTCGATATGCGCCTGCAGGGTTTGCTCGGGCTGCATGTGCACATGAGGCCAGTCGACGTTGTAGGCGCCGGTTTCCATCAAGGTCAGGTCGAAGGGGCCGTACTGCTCGCCAATCCGCTTGAAGCCATCGAAATACCCGGTGTCGCCGCTGAAGAAAATCCGCCGGGCCTCATCGATCATCACCCAGGAACACCACAGGGTCTGGTTGCCGTCAAACAACCCACGGCCGGAAAAATGCTGGGCCGGGGTCGCGACAAAACGGACGCCGTCGACGTCGGTGGCCTGCCACCAATCCAGTTGGCGCACTTTGCTGGCGTCCACCCCCCATTTGATCAGGGTATCGCCAACGCCCAGCGGCGCCAGGAAATAACGCGTCTTGTCCGCCAGTTGCACCACAGCCTGGTGGTCCAGGTGGTCGTAGTGGTTGTGGGAAAGAATCACCGCCTCGATCGGCGGCAGTGCGTCAAGGCTGATAGGCGGCTGGTGGAAGCGCTTCGGGCCGGCCCAACTGAAGGGCGATGCGCGCTCGGCGAAGACCGGGTCGGTGAGCCAGAATTTGCCGCGCATTTTCAGCAGCACGGTGGAGTGCCCGAGGCGGAACACGCTGTGGTCGGGCGCCGCGGCCAATTGTTCACGGGTGAGCGGCTGTACCGGAATCTCGCCCACCGGCCGGGTGCTGCGCGGCTTGTGAAACAGCATTTTCCAGAAAATACCCAAGGATTTGCGAAAGCCACTGCGCCGCACCGGCGCATCGTTGGTGAAGTGGCCTTCACGCTGCCCGGCGGGCTTGAGCGCGACGGGAGACGTGTCGAGACGGGTTGAGATCGTTGCCATTACAGAAGACTCCTACAGACCGCTCAGAAAGTTACACTGGACAGTGTACTTTCAAGATTGCAACAAAACCTTGCGGGCATGATTCAGCAGTCGAAGAAGGCGGGGGCCAAG
>NZ_JBSVWN010000085.1:0-14552 GCF_054071325.1 Pseudomonas sp. SDO5215_S409
AGCGTCTATGGCTCGGCTGTCGAAACATAGTGGCCTACTTCAGACCATCCTTAGGATTTAACCTCGATTCTAGTTCTCACATTAATTGCCTGCAAGGTTTGGTTCTCCTGCAGTATTTTGTTGTAAATACTGTTATCACCTTCAGCACGTATTGTAAGAATCAAAGTGTAGCGAATGGCAGGTAGATCTTCGCTAATCACCCCACCCTGTTCACGAGCGTGATACTTAACATCAAAAACCGGAGACTGGAGAGTTGAGCGCTTAAATCTTTGATGCCTCGATAGCGTGGTTTCCCATTTGTGTGCATCCTCCCTCAGCTCATACTCACTGGGGTACAGCTTTCCAAGTGAAAAGAATGGTTTGGTATCAGCATTAGCTCCCTCCATCGTAAATCGACCTTCATTCGCTCGAAAGGAAATTTCAAGGCCAGACCGGGTGTAATGCAATGGATGCTCAGGATCCACAATGGCGCTAATACAAAAAGTCGCACTTAAATGCACCCATGTTGAATCAGTTGATGCCGGAAGAGGTACTGGAATACGGAGGTGCTTAGAGTTCTCAAGCTCGCCTTGAAATACAATTGTCGCTTCATCATCAAGGCAGGTAATTACCGATTCAGGCGAGGTAGGGAATCTGCCCCAGCCCACATCTTTCAGATCATGCTCATCCGGCTTTGCAGCATGAACCATCAAAGCTTTAACTGTATTTGTAGATAGATTGAAATCAGTGATGGCATCAATACCAGCAGCCACGCGTAATGCATACGGAGCAGCATAGCTTGTGCCCATGGTATCAATGAAGGAATGGATCCTCGGTGAGTAGACCCTGAACAAGTTGTGAGGCGCTCCACCAAATATCACACCGTCAGGTTTTACCACTCCTGGGCTACGGCATGGACCTATGCAGCTGTATGGCGCTCTTTTCCAACCCTGGGATTCCCCATCACTCGCACCAACCGAAAGGCTGTTGACCATATCACTGGGGGGTTGTACGCGACCATAATCACCTGGCAGATCACCGTCATTCCCTACTGCCACGACCGCGAGGCAGTCACCATCTTGAAGAAGTGAATCTATGACGGATGTCCAGACGTGAACCTCATCATCGTCAATAGCTATGTTCGGGCCGAGGCTTAGGTTTATATATTTGTAAGTTTTTAGCTTAAGAGTATCTTCAATACGAGTAAGTACATCAAACAAGTCAGGATCGTCGTCCCCTTGTGAGATAACCCTAACTATATCGACAGTAGTGTACGGGGCACCCAACACACTATCCGACCCCAGCGCCGGGCCGAATAAGTATGCAGAGCAAACTTCGCTGCCGTGAGCGAGATACTCCGGATGCGAACCCTCCATACCATCGGGGATAATCTCAGTTGCCCAGTTAGAGATGTGATTTCCATCTCCTAAGCCTCCATCGAAGATACAAACTTTGAAATCACGATTTAAGATATCTGGATTCCAGCTAGGCAGAGATACCTGAGTACTTACAGGACTGCGTAAGGTTTCCGGTTTGCTCATTCTTAGCTTTGGAATGCTTCTGAGTACTCGAAGCTGAGCAAATTTTGCCAGAGCCTGCTCTTTTCCGTGCGGAATACTTACAGGCAAAAATGTCAACCCACCTACAACTTTGGCTTTCTCTCGTTTTACTGCACCTCCGTTGAGAGAAGCATACTCGTTGAAAGCTCGAACCACATAATCATCATCAGCGGATGCATGTATGACCACCTCAAGATTCAAGCTCTCACCAGAAGCATCGATGCTTTTTATCTTTTCGGAAGCATCAAAATACTCGACCCGCTCAATAGTCCTTAGAATGTCCTCTGATGCTCTTGTTAACGAGTTTGAAATCAGGTCCGTTAACAGTTTCCTATATTGCATTTTTTCACCAGATACAAACACACAACTAGCCAGTCCGGCATCTGGGTGCTTTTCGACACCCCATTTCTCAGGTTCTACAGTTACTGCTCTGGAGCCGATATCATTCATTCCGTAGGCAGAGAATAGCTTTCTAGGGTAATACGACTTTGCCAAGTACGATGGGTGCTGGATAAACTTTACAACCACCCTACCGCCTGCGCACTCTGCATCTGGCTTACTTTCAATCTTAGAAATTATTTCATCAAGCTGAGAGCTAATGCGCTTTATTGCTTCAGATATTGAATACGGGTGCTTTTTGTCTCCCCCTCCACCACCAATATCCACCTTGGTAGTAAGAGTTTCGCCATACCCAACAATAAAGTTATTCATTAAACTTCCTTACACTCAGCGTGTTGATCCATAATTTTTTTTACGGTCGGCCTGCTTATTTCAAGCGCAATAGATATTGCTCTCTGGGACATCCCCTCTGCCGCCAATCTAATAACATCTTTCTTTTTTGACTCAATTTTATTCCCGGGCCTGCCCTCGGCAACTCCAGTGATGCAGGTGATAAAACTACTATCACTCAATACACTTTTCTTTTTGGCTTTTCTTAGACTTCGATCAATATCGCTGTAGGAAATCTCTCCAAAATGCTGTGCTAGGGTATCCGCATACTTAGTTAATTCAGGCCAGTAACTAATTATATAGGCCTTGCGCATCTGTTCGCTCGGCAATTTAAATGATATTTCCAGATCGAATCGACGCCAGATAGCAGGATCCAAAAGGTCTCCGTGGTTTGTTGCAGCTATTAGTATCGATGATTCTGGCCAGTCATCAATAGCTTGCAAGAGTACGGTGACTAATCGTTTAAGCTCTCCTAGCTCTCGGTCATCATCTCGCCGCTTAGCAACTGCATCGAACTCGTCGAGAAGCAATACACAAGGAAATGAAGACGCATGGTCAATCACTGCCTTGATATTATTTCCGGTTTTTCCTAGAAAGCTACTCATAACCGTTGCTAGGTCGAGCGTTAAAAACGGAAGGCCCAGCCTTGATGCTAGCCACCGCGCCGTCATTGTCTTACCGACGCCAGGAGGCCCTTGGAATAAGAGTGATTTAGCAGGGGACAAACCCTCCGCCAATAGCTTCGATGTCGACTTCCGCTCAAGAACAACTTGGTCTAGCAGTGCCATGATTTCTTCGGAGTAAATGGGAGCATCATCCATGACTACCGGATTTTCGACCCGGACTAAATTTAGTCGGCTATCCGAATCCACTGGGATGGGTTTCGCTGGCTGAGCTGATCTGAGACCGCTGGCCGATAGCCGAGACAGAATTTTTTCAGAAAGTTCCGGATCATGGCGGAAGGTTTTGGCTGCAATTTTGTGAAGATGCATTCGTAACGTGCGCGGATCTCCGCCTAGCGCCAAGTCGATGAGGCTTAAAATTGCTTTGCTGTCCATGTGTGCTCCGGAGGCGCACGGCTCTTCCCCATAGAGGAGATACCGTAAAATTTACCATTTCTCGGCTAGAGCTTACCATAAATGGTAAAAAGCCAAGGTGTTTTTGACTTTTTGTTTACCACGCAGCAGGCATATCTTGGGGCAAAGGTTGGCTCTCGATGACCTACGCACTGTGGTCGAGCCTAAAAAAGAGGGGGCTGCGTATCATCGAGAGTCAACGCGAAGAGCTGACTAGTAGGGTGGAGGCAGAGTCCAGCGCCTCACCTATATGCAGTGAGAATACGGATCAACAGTGGGTCGCCTGAGGTGTGATGCCAGAATCTGATCAACGGACTCGATTGGACTTGCCCCTGTAGTGGTCTACTAACCCCGGACACCCATTTAGGCGAGAATGCTCGCCACAGAGAGGTGTCTGATGACCAAGCAACGTCGTACCTTTACTCCTGAGTTCAAGCGCGAAGCAGCCTGCCTGGTGCTCGATCAGGGCTACAGCCATGCTGAAGCAGCCCGTTCACTTGGCCTGGTCGAGTCGGCTCTGCGTCGGTGGGTTAACCAGCTTCAGCAAGAGCGTGTGGAAAAGGGGACAGATTTATTTACTGGGAAACAGTCCGCTTCTGGCCGACTACTGCCTTTCACAGCCGACCGCAATCGACCTATTGCTGCCTGGGGCGAAAGGCCGAATTCAGCCCAACGCAGCCAGTGCCAATTGGCAGTGACCGACCAGAGTCGGTCGATCGTGAGGGGGAGTACCCCGTACCATGCCATAAAAAACCCATGCTTGGCGATGCAAAACGCTGCCCGAATTTGCCAGCCCCAAAAACCCAAAAGCCCGCAATTACGCGGGCTCCAGGGCATTTCTTGCTAGATCGTACCAGGCAACGCCAGACGCGAGATCACTCCCACTCAATCGTCGCCGGCGGCTTGCTCGACACGTCATACGTAACGCGCGAAATCCCCTCAATCTCATTGATGATCCGGCCGCTCACCGTCTCCAGCAACTCATACGGCAGGTGTGCCCAACGGGCGGTCATGAAGTCGATGGTTTCGACTGCACGCAACGCAACAACCCACGCGTAACGACGGCCATCGCCTACAACGCCCACGGATTTGACTGGCTGGAACACCACGAAGGCCTGGCTGACTTTGTGGTACCAGTCAGCCTTGCGCAGTTCTTCGATGAAGATGTGGTCGGCGCGGCGCAGCAGGTCGGCGTATTCCTTTTTCACTTCACCCAGGATCCGCACGCCCAGGCCCGGGCCCGGGAACGGGTGGCGGTAGACCATGTCGTACGGCAGGCCCAGTTCCAGGCCGAGGCGGCGCACTTCGTCCTTGAACAGTTCACGCAGGGGCTCGACCAGTTTGAGGTTCATTTCCTCGGGCAGGCCGCCCACGTTGTGGTGGGACTTGATCACGTGGGCCTTGCCGCTCTTGGCGCCGGCCGACTCGATCACGTCGGGGTAGATGGTGCCCTGGGCGAGGTATTTGATGTTTTCCAGTTTATTGGACTGGGCATCGAACACGTCGATGAAGGTACGACCGATGATCTTGCGCTTTTTCTCGGGGTCGGCTTCACCGGCCAGATTGTTCAGGAACTGCTCTTCGGCATTGGCGCGGATCACTTTGACGCCCATGTTCTCGGCGAACATGGCCATCACTTGCTCGCCTTCGTGCAGGCGCAGCAGGCCGTTGTCGACGAAGACGCAGGTCAGTTGGTCGCCGATGGCCTTGTGCAGTAATGCGGCCACTACGGAGGAGTCAACACCGCCGGACAGACCCAGCAGGACGTTGTCGGTGCCCACCTGGGCACGCACCTGGGCGATGGCGTCTTCCGCGATTTTCGACGGGGTCCACAGTGCTTCGCAGCCGCAGATGTCGAGGATGAAGCGCGACAGGATGCGCCCGCCCTGCTTGGTGTGGGTTACTTCCGGGTGAAATTGCACGCCGTAGTAACGCAGTTCGTCGTTGAACATGCCGGCAATCGGGCAGCTCGGGGTGCTGGCCAGGATGTGGAAGTCTTCCGGCATCTTGGTGACCTTGTCACCGTGGCTCATCCACACGTCGAGGCCGAACAGGCCGTCGGCGTCCACGTGGTCTTCGATGCCGTCCAGCAGGCGGCTCTTGCCCACCACGTCTACACGGGCATAACCGAACTCACGCAGCTCGGAACCTTCGACCTTGCCGCCCAGTTGCTCGGCCATGGTTTGCATGCCGTAGCAGATACCGAAAACCGGCACGCCCAGGTCAAACACCGCTTGTGGGCAACGGGGACTGTTGGCTTCGTGCACGGACTCGGGACCGCCGGCGAGAATGACGCCTTTTGGAGCGAATTCGCGGATCGCTGCGTCATCCATGTCGAACGGATGCAGTTCGCAGTACACGCCGATTTCACGCACGCGGCGGGCGATCAGCTGGGTGTACTGGGAACCGAAGTCGAGGATCAGGATGCGGTGGGCGTGAATGTCGAGGGCCATGAAGTCAGTCTCGTCTAATGAATCAGAAACAACTCGGGGCTGAAAACAGCCCCGGTTACTTAACATTTTGCTTGAAGCTTCAACCTACGCGGTAGTTTGGCGCTTCTTTGGTGATCTGCACGTCGTGGACATGGGACTCGGCCATGCCAGCGCCCGTGATGCGCACGAACTCAGGCACGGTGCGCATTTCTTCGATGTTGGCACTGCCGGTGTAGCCCATCGAGGAGCGCAGGCCGCCCATCAGTTGGTGAATGATCGCGCTCAGGGTGCCTTTGTACGGCACACGGCCTTCGATGCCTTCCGGGACGAGTTTTTCGGCGCCTGCCGAAGAGTCCTGGAAGTAACGGTCGGAAGAGCCCTGGGCCTGGGACATGGCGCCCAGCGAACCCATACCGCGATAGGCCTTGTAGGAACGGCCCTGGAACAGTTCGATCTCGCCCGGCGCTTCTTCGGTGCCGGCGAACATCGAGCCCATCATCACGCTGGACGCACCGGCCACGATGGCTTTGGACAGGTCACCGGAGAAGCGGATACCGCCGTCGGCGATCAATGGCACGCCAGTGCCTTCAAGGGCAGCGGCGACGTTGGCGATGGCGCTGATTTGCGGCACGCCCACACCGGCCACGATACGGGTGGTGCAGATGGAGCCCGGGCCGATACCGACCTTGACCGCATCGGCGCCCGCTTCGACCAACGCCTTGGCCGCAGCGCCGGTGGCGATGTTGCCGCCGATCACTTGCACCTCGGGGAAGTTCTCTTTCACCCAGCGAACGCGGTCGATCACACCTTTGGAGTGACCGTGGGCGGTGTCGACCACTACCACGTCAACGCCAGCAGCCACCAGGGCCGAGACGCGCTCGCCGGTGTCTTTGCCGGTGCCGACCGCCGCGCCGACGCGCAGGCGACCTTGGTCGTCCTTGCTGGCCAGCGGGTACGCCTTGGCTTTTTCGATGTCGTTGACGGTCATCATGCCTTTGAGGGCGAACTTGTCGTCGACGATCAGCACGCGCTCGATGCGGTGCTTGTGCAGCAGCTCGCGCACGTCGTTCTTGTCGGCGCCTTCCTTGACGGTGACGAGGCGCTCTTTAGGCGTCATCACTTCGCGCACGGACACATCCAGGCGGGTTTCAAAGCGCACGTCACGGGAAGTGACGATACCGACCAGGTCGCCATCGTGCAGTACCGGAACACCGGAAATGTTGTGCATGCGGGTCAGGTCGAGCAGGTCACGCACCGTGGCGTCGGCTTCGATGGTGATCGGGTCCTTGACCACGCCCGCTTCGAACTTCTTGACCTTGCGCACTTCGCCAGCTTGCTGCTCGATGGTCATGTTCTTGTGGATGATGCCGATGCCGCCTTCCTGAGCCATGGCGATGGCCAGACGGGCTTCGGTGACGGTGTCCATGGCAGCGGAAACCAGGGGAATGTTCAGCTCGATGCCACGGGTAAGGCGGGTCTTGAGACTGACTTCGTTAGGAAGCACCTCGGAATAACCGGGCACTAGGAGAATGTCGTCGAATGTCAGAGCTTCTTGGCTGATACGCAGCATCGCGGGGGCTCCCGAGCGGGAAAATGGAAGCGCGCCATTATACTCAAGCACCCCGGTGGGCTCAATGTAAAACTCTGACATATTTGGGAATACAGATAGAAGGGTCAGAGCTCGACTTTGACCCAGCTCATCTTCTGGTCGAGCCAATCGGCGAACTCGTCGATAAAGCTCTGTTTGAAGCCCGCTTCCGCCCAGTTATTGAAGATAAACCCCAGGTTGGAAAAGCCGCACTCTTGTAGGAACAGGAAACCGTTGATGTCATCTTCGTGACCACACAGCGGGCAGGTGAAATTGTCGGTGTGGCCGGGCATCCAGTCTTCCAGGCTTTCAAACAGCGCCTCGCCGATTTCCTTGCGGCACTCCGGGCAGCCCGCTTCCTCAAGAAAACCTTTAGCGGGGGTATAAATGCAACGTTTATAGATGACTTCCAAGCCGTTGACCGGCTCGTTGAACGGCAGCGCCTCGGGGTGCAGCACCACGGCGCGGGCGCCATCGGCCAGCGCATAGCCCATGCGGTTGCCGGTGCGCCCGCAGGTGGTGAGTTCTTCCTTGATGATGTTCTTGCGTACCAGCCAGCGCAGAATCGCCCGGGCGCGGGGTTCGTGAACGGGCAGCGTGGAAATCTTCGGAACAAGGATGCTTTGGGAATTCATGGGGCGTGGACGTCCGGCGGTGTGGCGTGTGGCCTCATCGCGAGCCCGCCCGCCCCCACAGTCCTTTGCGATGGGCTGTGGGCGCCGGGCTGGCCCGCGATGGCGCCCTAGAGGCAGGCAGCTTAATCCCTGCCCTCCACAGGTCAAGCGCTCAAATACGGCACGTGGGCCGCGCAGTTCTGTCAAACCCTGCCCGAATGCCTATAAACTGCCGCCCATGATTAAAGATCCCTTTGCCCGCCTGGGCCTGGACCGCGAAGTCCTCACCGTCAGCCAGCTCAACGGCCGTGCGCGGGTGTTGCTCGAAGATGTGTTCACCAATATCTGGGTCGAGGGCGAGATCTCCAACCTCGCCCGCCCGGCCTCCGGCCATGTGTACTTCACCCTCAAGGACAGCGGCGCGCAGGTGCGTTGCGCGCTGTTCCGGCAGAACGCCGCCCGGGTGCGCCAGGCGTTGAAGGACGGTTTGGCGGTGAAAGTGCGCGGCAAGGTTTCGCTGTTTGAAGGCCGTGGCGACTACCAGTTGATCCTCGACACGGTAGAGCCTGCCGGTGACGGCGCGTTGCGCCTGGCCTTTGATGCCTTGAAGGAAAAGCTGGGCGCCGAAGGGCTGTTCAGCGCCGAACGCAAAGTGGCGCTGCCTGCGCACCCGCAGAAGATCGGCATTATCAGTTCGCCCACCGGCGCGGTGATTCGCGACATTATCAGCGTGTTCCAGCGCCGTGCGCCGCAGGTGCAACTGACGCTGATTCCCACCGCCGTGCAAGGCCGAGAAGCCATCGCGCAAATTGTCCGTGCGCTGAAAATCGCCGACGCCCGCGGGTTTGATGCGCTGATCCTGGCCCGAGGCGGTGGTTCGCTGGAAGACCTCTGGTGCTTCAACGAGGAAGCCGTCGCACGGGCGATTGATGCCTGCGTCACGCCCATCGTCAGTGCGGTGGGCCATGAAACCGACGTGTCCATCAGTGATTTTGTCGCCGACGTGCGCGCCCCCACACCGTCTGCCGCAGCCGAGCTGTTGGCCCCGGACTCCAGCCATTTGATCCGTCAGGTCGACAGCCTGCACCGGCGCCTGCTGATGCTGATGCGCAACCGTCTGACCCACGACCGCCTGCGCCTCGAAGGCCTGGCGCGGCGCCTGCGCCACCCCGGTGAGCGACTGCGCCAGCAAGCCCAGCGCCTGGACGACCTGGACATGCGCTTGCGCCGCGCGTTCGAGCGCAGCCTCAATACCCGTCGCGAACGGCTGATCCGCCTGGAAACCCGCCTTGCGGGCCAGCACCCGGGCCGCCAACTGGCCTTGCTGCGCCAACGCCTGGACAGCCTCGCAGAACGCTTGCCCCGCGCAATGCGTGAAGGCCTCAAGGCGCGCCGCCTGCAACTGCAAAGCCAGGTGCAGACGCTGCAAGTGGTGAGCCCGCTGGCTACGCTGGGCCGGGGCTACAGCATTTTGCTCGACGAACACGGCCAAGCGATTCGCGACGCAGCACAAACCCACACCGGCCAACGCCTGACCGCGCGCCTGGGTGAAGGCCAATTAGAGGTCCGGGTGGAAGACAACCACCTGACGCCCGTCACCCTCTCGTTACTGGACTGACCGATGCCACGTTTACTCAGTGTGTTAATGCTCTTGTGCCTGACCTTCACTGCCCATGCCGACAGCTACATCACCCGCCTGCTGAACAAGCCGGTGCCGGGCGGTGTGGCCGTGGTCGACCTCGGCACCGCAGCGGCGGCGCCCAAGGCCACTTACCTGGGCAAACCGGTGCTGGTGGTCAAAGAGCAGAACAACTGGCTGGCGATTGTCGGCATCCCGCTGACGACCAAGCCCGGTAACCAGCAGATCAGCACGGGAGCGGGCACCCTGCCGTTTATCGTGGGCTTCAAAAAGTACCCCGAGCAGCACATCACCCTGAAAAACAAAAGCCAGGTGAACCCCGACCCCGCGCAGCTCAAACGCATCGAAGGGGAGCTGGCCGTGCAGCTCAAGGCGTATCGCAGTTTCAGCCCCAATACGCCCAGCAACCTGTTGCTGGACAAGCCGGTCAACGGGCCGCTGTCGAGCAAGTTTGGCGTGCGCCGCTTCTTTAATGGCGAAGAACGCAACCCACACTCGGGCCTGGACTTTGCCGTACCGGCGGGCACGCCGATCAAGACACCGGCGGCGGGCAAAGTGATCCTGGTGGGTAATTACTTCTTTAATGGCAACACCGTGTTTGTCGACCACGGGCAAGGGTTTATCAGCATGTTCTGCCACATGTCGAAGATCGATGTGGTGGTGGGGCAGCCACTGGCCCGTGGCGCGGTGGTGGGCAAAGTGGGCGCCACCGGGCGGGCGACGGGGCCGCATATGCACTGGAACGTCAGCCTGAATGATGCGCGGGTGGATCCGGCGATATTTATCGGGGCCTTCCAGCCTTGAACCCGCACCTGAGGTAAAGGCCCTCGCGGCAATTGCGCGGGCCGAACGGGCCGCGCAAACAAAACGACCCTTCACCTACACAAGCAACATAAAATCTCGTTTCTCACACCAATAGCAGAACTTCTCTCAATTTTTTCCGAATGCTTGCCATCTTTCACCCCGGCGGTTAGGGTTGGCCTTATGAAAACTTCTCACACCCTCATTCAGCTCCGTCAGCACCGCAGCCTGTGCCTTGTCAGCGCACGACTGCCTGGCTGAAATCGATCTGCCTCGTCCCCGGTTTTATCCCCTATAAACGCTTTCTGGCAGGCCGCCTCTTCTCGGCCTTACAACAAGGATTTTCCGATGAGCATGCTCAAAGACCCGTCTTCGAAATACCGCGCCTACCCGACTATCGACATTGCCGACCGCACCTGGCCCTCGAAAACCATCACCCACGCGCCGATCTGGTGCAGCTCCGACCTGCGCGACGGTAACCAGTCGCTGATCGAGCCCATGGACGCGGTCAAAAAACTGCGTTTCTGGAAAACCCTGGTAGCGGTGGGCGTGAAGGAAATCGAGGCGTCGTTCCCGTCTGCCTCGCAAACCGACTTTGACTTCGTGCGCACCTTGATCGAAGACAATCACATCCCCGAGGACACCACCATTCAGGTGCTGACCCAGGCCCGTGAAGATTTGATCGCGCGGACATTCGAGTCGCTGCGCGGTGCGAAGAAAGCCATCGTTCACCTGTACAACGCCACCTCGCCGTCGTTCCGCCGCATCGTGTTCAACCAGGACAAGGAAGGCGTCAAGGCCATCGCGGTCAACGCCGCCAAGCTGTTCGTCAAATATGCCGCGCAGCAGCCGGACACCCACTGGACCTTCCAGTACTCGCCGGAAACCTTCAGCGCCACCGAACTGGAGTTCGCCAAGGAAGTGTGCGACGCGGTCATCGAGGTGTGGAACCCGACGCCTGAGCACAAGGTGATCCTCAACCTGCCAGCCACCGTGGAATGCGCCACGCCAAACATCTACGCCGACCAGATCGAGTGGTTCGGCCGCCATATCAACCGCCGTGACAGCGTGATCATCAGCCTGCACACCCACAACGACCGTGGCACGGGCGTGGCCGCCACCGAGCTGGGCCTGATGGCTGGCGCCGACCGCGTCGAAGGCTGCCTGTTCGGCAACGGCGAGCGCACCGGCAACGTCGACCTGGTGACAGTGGCCCTGAACATGTACACCCAGGGTCTGGACCCTCAGTTGGACTTCTCCGACATCGACGGCATCCGCAAGGTCGTCGAAGAGTGCAACCAGATCCCCGTGCACCCGCGTCACCCCTACGTGGGCGACCTGGTGCATACCGCGTTCTCCGGCTCCCACCAGGACGCGATTCGCAAAGGCTTTACCCAGCAGAAAGACGGCGAGTTGTGGGAAGTGCCGTACCTGCCGATCGACCCAGCCGACATTGGCCGCAGCTACGAGGCGGTCATTCGCGTCAACAGCCAGTCGGGCAAGGGTGGCATCACTTACCTGCTGGAGCAGGAATACGGCATCAGCTTGCCGCGCCGCATGCAGATCGAGTTCAGCCAAGTGGTGCAGGTGGAAACCGACCGCGTGGGCCTGGAGATGACCGCCGCGCAGATCTACAGCCTGTTGCAGCGTGAATACCTGCAAGCCAACACCCCGTACGCGCTGGTCAGCCATCGCTTGCAGGAAGAAAACGGCAACAGCCACGTCGAAGTGGAAGTGGCCAGCAAGGGCCAGGGCGAAACCAACCTGCACTGGAAAGGCAAAGGCAACGGTGCGCTGGAAGCCTTGGTGGCCGGCCTGCCGGTCGCGGTCGAGATCATGGATTACAACGAACATGCGATCGGCGCGGGCACCCACGCCAAGGCTGCGGCCTACATCGAACTGCGTGTAAACGGCGAGCGCCCGGTACACGGCGTGGGCATCGATGAAAACATCACCACCGCCAGCTTCAAGGCCCTGTTCAGCGCGTTGAACCGCTCGCTGAGCCAGCAGGAAGCAAAAGCCGCGTAAGCCTTGGCGCACGGCAAAAGGCCCCTGGATGCGAGTCCAGGGGCCTTTTTTGTCGGTTATCGATCAGACGAACTCAAAGGTGTCGGCATCCAGGTTCGCCGGGAAGCGGGTGCGATAAGCCGCCAGCTCTGCCGCATCCAGGCGCACCTTGAACACGCCATCGGCCTCCCCTGCGCTCAGCAGCGCCTCACCCTGGAAGTCCAGGACCTGACTGTCCCCGGTGTAGGCAAACCCCTTGCCGTCGGTGCCCACCCGGTTCACCGCGGCCACGTAGCACAGGTTTTCGATGGCCCGGGCTGGCAACAGCCGGTTCCAGTGCTGGCGCCGTGCGCCCGGCCAGTTGGCGGTGTACAGCAGCAGGTCGGTGTCTTGCGCGTCTCGGCTCCACACCGGGAAGCGCAGGTCGTAGCAGATCAACGGACGCACCCGCCACCCTTTGAGCTCGAACTGCACCTGCTTGTCGCCCGGGGTGTAGTGGTGATGCTCACCGGCCATGCGAAACAGGTGACGCTTGTCGTAGTGCAGCACCTCACCGTCGGGGCGCGCCCACAGCAGGCGGTTGCGATGGCTGCCATCGGCCGCCTGGATGATGACGCTGCCCGTGATGACCGCCTCATATTTTTGCGCCTGGGCCTTGAGCCATTGATGCGTCGGGCCCTGTCCCGCTTCGGCCAGGGTTTGCGATTCCATGGAAAAACCGGTGGTGAACATCTCGGGCAGCACGATCAGGTCGGCGCCGCGGGCTTGCTCCAGCAGCAGCTCGAAATGCTCCAGGTTGGCCTGGCGGTCGTGCCACGTGAGGGTGGTCTGCACCAGGGCGATGTTCAGGTCGGGCAATGCACTCAGATCACGCATAGTTTTTCTGCCGCTTGGCGCAGCGTCTCCTCGCGTTTGGCAAAGCACAGGCGCACCAGGCGCTGGCCTTGGGGTGGGGTCTGGTAGAACACTGAGATCGGAATAGTGGCCACGCCATGTTCGCGTGTCATCCACAGTGACATGGCGACGTCGTCCAGGTCCGGGCGAATCTGTGAGTAATCCACCAATTGGAAGTACGTACCGGCCACCCGCTTAAAGCTGAAACGCGAAGGCACCAGCAAATCGCAGAACAGGTCACGCTTGGCCTGGTAGAACGCGGGCAGCGCTTCAACGTGTTCCGGGTGTTCGGCCATGAAGTCGGCCAGCGCGTATTGCAACGGGGTCACGCCGCAAAAGCTGACATATTGATGCACTTTGCGCAGCTCGGCGCTGAGGGCTGGCGGCGCGACCACGTAGCCGGTCTTCCACCCCGTGACGTGGTAGGTCTTGCCAAAGGAGCTGACCACAAACGCGCGCTGATACAACTCTTCGTGGGCCAGCACACTCACATGCGGCACCCCGTCAAACACCAGGTGCTCATAGACCTCGTCGCTCACCAGGTAGATGTCGCGATCGCGGATCAACTCGGCCAACTGGTCCAGCTCGGCGCGGCTGATCAGGGCACCGCTGGGGTTGTGCGGGCTGTTGAGGATGATCATGCGGGTGCGCGGTGACAGCGCCGCCGTGATCTGCTCGAAGTCCAGCGCAAAGTCAGTCAAGCCAAGCGGCACATGCACGCAACGCCCGCCCGCCAACTCGACCGAGGGCTCGTAGCTGTCGTAGCTGGGGTCGAAAACAATCACTTCGTCGCCGCTGCGGACCACTGTCTGGATCGCGCAAAAAATCGCGTGAGTGGCGCCGGGGGTGATGGTGACTTCCGTGTCCGGATTCACAGGGGCGCCATAGCTGCGGGCGATTTTTGCCGCGACTTGCTGGCGCAATACCGGCAACCCAGTCATAGGGGCGTATTGGTTATGCCCGCTGGCCACATGCTTGCCCACGGCATCGAGCAAGGCCTGCGGGCCATTGAAGTCGGGAAACCCTTGGGACAGGTTTAACGCGCCAGTCTCTGCGGCGAGCTGTGACATGGTCGTGAAGATGGTCGTGCCGACATTCGGCAGCTTGCTATTAATCATGGGTGCCCCCTGCGGGTGAGCTGCAAGTTTTAAGCTGCAAGCCGCAAGGGGTCAACCGCCACGCATAGAGTAGGAGGCGGATTCACATCCGCCGTCCTCTCACACCACCGTACGTA
>NZ_JBSVWN010000086.1:0-14175 GCF_054071325.1 Pseudomonas sp. SDO5215_S409
ATGAGGCCCCCTCTTCAATTCAATGACCGTGTTGCACTCGGTTCCTGCAACCGCCTACTGTAAAAATCGAAGTTAGCCGTTGCTGGCCATCAAGAACATAATCAATTGGATAGTCTGCATGAGGTTCTGGCAGCGTAAATGTACCTAGATTCCGCTCCGTCGTCAGTTGTTGTTTAGTGCGCCAAAACAGCAACGAGCCAAAGGGGTACCCCTTGTAAGCGCTATCAAGTAAATATGCGACTCTGTCCATTTCCCAAACAAAGCCACGCTGAAATGCAGGAATACGAATCTCTCCAGACACAACTGCATCAAGAATTTTACGAATTGAATAATGCTGATACTCCATACGACTCTTCCCTACTCGCATTTTAGATGATGTCAATGTACTCGACTTCTTTCTATAGAATCCACTACTCCGTTTCAGGCCGTTGGAGCTAAAAATTAGCTTCCCCAGTTTTTTAGAGTGAAATCTCTTCGGCACGCTGCCCTACCCAAGTTATTAATCCGGGTGTCAACACTTAATCGTAGTCGAGATATTTTCTAAGCCCCGACCCAACACGTCCCTAAAGCCGTTTGAGGAGGACAGATCACATAGGCATCAACCTTATACAGGCTCAACGCCGCTCCCTCCTGCGCACAAAATTGGCGCACCAGTACCATGCCAGTCCCATATGACCATTTTTCAGACGCCAAAAACCACAAACCCCCGACTTTCTCTAGGAAAATCAGGGGTTTGCGTTTACTGAATATGGCGGTGAAGGAGAGATTCGAACTCTCGATACAGTTTCCTGTATACACACTTTCCAGGCGTGCTCCTTAAGCCACTCGGACACTTCACCGTATCTCGGCAAACCAGTTCAGTCTGTCGAGGCGCGCTAATGTAGTCGAAAGGCTGGCTGATGGCAAAGGTTTTTTTCAGAATTTTCATGCGCTTAGCCGGTTATCCCGATGGGCCTCCTGCGCGCCCTGCCAATGGCGCCGTTCTTGAGCAGCGGCGACGGGTATCTCGCCTGGCGCCGACGCCCGTGTGCAGGCCGCCTACGGGCGGATATGCGGGAAAAGTCTGACTGGGCAGTCAGTCACGGCGCTTTACCGGGCGGGATGGGGTGGGTAACGTCTGCTGCCTATTCTTCCCTTACACGCATCACAAGGAATCGCGTCATGAGTGATTTGATTGCCTACCACCTCGAAGACGGTATCGCGACCCTGACCTTGAGCAATGGCAAGGTCAACGCTATTTCGCCAGCGGTCATCGCGGCGTTTAATGAAGCGCTGGACCAGGCCGAAAAGGATCGGGCGGTGGTGATCATCACGGGTACGCCGGGGATTTTGTCCGGGGGGTATGACTTGAAGGTGATGACCGCTGGCCCTAAAGAGGCGGTGAGCCTGGTGACGGCGGGGTCTACCCTGGCGCGCCGGTTGTTGTCGCACCCCTTCCCGGTGATTGTCGCGTGCCCTGGGCATGCGGTGGCCAAGGGCGCGTTTTTGCTGTTGTCGGCCGATTACCGCATCGGGGTGGACGGGCCCTTCAGCATTGGTCTCAACGAAGTGATGATCGGCATGACCATGCACCACGCCGGTATCGAGTTGGCGCGCGATCGCCTGCGCAAGTCGGCGTTTCATCGTTCGGTGATCAACGCCGAGATGTTTAACCCGCAGGACGCCGTCAGCGCCGGGTTCCTCGACAAGGTAGTGGCGCCGGATGATTTGCAGGCAGCGGCCCTGGACGCGGCGCGTCAGTTGCAAAAGATCAACATGAGCGCCCATAAACACACCAAGCTCAAGGTGCGCAAGGCGCTGTTGGACGCGCTGGATGACGCGATCATTCAGGACCAGACACACCTGGGCTGACCCTCGCTGACCGTCCGTTTGTTAATTGTCGAACCCAGTGTACGACCGTACACTGGTCGACCTTTGTCACAACGGACGGTGTCGATGCTCTCTTTGATACGCATGTTTTTAATGGGCGTGCATTTTTTGGTCGCAGGCGCGCTGGGCCTGTTGCTGGTGCTGTGCCGCCCTTTCAACCCGGACAACAGCCGCCTGTGCGCGCGCCTGTATGCAGTGCCGGCGATGTGGATTTTGGGCTTGCGGGTGCGGGCCGACGTTGCCTCGCTGCAGGGCAAGGCCGGCAGTTACGTGCTGATCGCCAACCACCAATCCAACTATGACCTGTTTGTGTTTGGCACCGTCGTGCCCCGGCGTACCGTGGCCATGGGCAAAAAAAGCCTGAAGTGGTTGCCGTTCTTTGGCCAGATCTTCTGGTTGGCGGGCAATGTGCTGGTAGATCGAAGCAATGCCTACAAAGCGCGCCGCTCGATGTTGGCCACCGTCAAAACCTTGCAACAAAAAGACACGTCCATCTGGGTATTTCCCGAGGGCACGCGCAACCTGGGACGGCCGTTGTTGCCGTTCAAAAAAGGCGCGTTCCAGATGGCGATTGCCGCTGGCGTGCCGATCATTCCCGTGTGCGCCAACAAATATGCCAGCCACCTGCAACTCAATCGTTGGAACAGTGGCGAGGTGTTGATTCGTTCACTGCCAGCTATTCCTACAACCGGGATGACCACGGATGACATTCCAACGTTAATGCAGGCCTGTCGCGAGCAAATGCATGCGTGCATCGAAGCGATGGAGCAACAGCAAGAAAGTGCCTGAACAGGCGAACTCGGTTCACGCTAAGCTGCCCAACACCCGTCCCTCCCAACAAGAAGCGAAGTGCATTATGGGTAGAGTTGTTGCGGCAGCCGTTTACAGCGCCGGTAAGAAAGTCACTGATATCACCCTTGATGAAGGCGCGGCCTGGGCCGCCAAACCCGGGCACTTTGTGTGGATCGGCCTGGAGGAACCCAACGCTCAGGAACTGGCCAACCTGCAACGCCAGTTCAATCTGCACGAACTGGCCATTGAGGACGCCCTGGAAAAACACAGCCGGCCCAAGCTTGAAACCTTTGGCGACGCACTGTTTATCGTGACCTACTCCCCGGTGCGCGAGAACGGCAAGCTGGTGTTTATCGAAACCCATATCTTCGCCGGCAACGGCTACATCATCACCGCCCGCAACGGGCATTCAGCGTCCTACGGCTATGTGCGCCAGCGCTGTGAGGCACGTCCGCTGCTGCTGGAGCATGGGGAAGATTTTGTCCTGTATGCCCTGCTGGATTTCGTCACGGAAAACTACCAGCCAGTGAGCGAGGCGATTCACGCCGAGATCGACGAACTGGAACGCAACGTGTTGTGCGACTCACTCAATGAGCGCGACATCCAAAACCTGCACGGGCTGCGCCGCGATGTGCTGCGGCTGCGACGGTACGTGGCGCCGATGGTGGAGATCAGCGAGGAGCTGCAAAAGCTGAGCTTTCCGTTTATTGACAAGAACATGCGCCCGTATTTTCGGGATGTGCAGATTCATGTCACGCGCCAGATGGAAGACCTGTCCACCTTGCGCGACATCGCCAGCCAGACCATCGAAATCGGCGTGTTGCTGGAGGCGTCACGCCAGAGTGTGGTGCAGCGCAAATTTGCAGCCTGGGCGGCGATTCTGGCGTTCCCGACGGCGGTTGCCGGGATCTACGGGATGAACTTTCAGAACATGCCGGAGTTGCAGTGGCACTACGGGTATTTCACCGTGCTGGGGGTGATCGCGCTGGGCTGTACCGGCTTGTGGGCGAGCTTCAAGCGGTCGGGCTGGCTGTGAGGTGAAGCGGTGGGCTGCTGGCGAGCGCCCACCGCGCTCGAGTGTCAGGCAGCGCCTGTGTGCGGCTTGTGCTCGACAAAACGCATCATCCACTCGGCCACGGTGACACCGTGGTGAGCGCGTTCCAGGCTGGCCACGCCGTGGGTGTAGACCTTTTCACCCAGGGTTGTCTGAAGAATCTCCAGCAACTCGCGGGAATAGTCGTGGATAAACTCCGGGTGCCCCTGGAAGCACAGCACCTGGTCTTCGATCTGATACGCCGCAAACGGGCAGAACTCGCTGGAGGCGATCACCGTGGCGTTTTCCGGCAGGGTGGTCACCTGGTCCTGGTGGCTGATCAACAGAGTCAACTCTTCCACCACCGGGCTCATCCACGGGGCCTTGGCGTTGAGCGTGTAGTCATGGATGCCCATGCCCCAGCCTTTGCTCGCGCGCTCGGTCTTGCCGCCCAGCAGCAAGGCCAGCAACTGGTGGCCAAAGCACACGCCCAACAATTTGTCGCCGCGCTCGTAACGCGTCAGCAGGTAGGTCTTGAGGGTCTGGATCCATGGGTCGGTGCCGAACGAGTCGGCCTTGCTGCCGGTGATCAGGTACGCGTCGAACACTTCTTCATCTGCCGGGTACTGGCCTTGCACCACGTTGTACACGACGAATTCAGCGGCAATGGGCTGCTTGGAGAACAGGTTCTTGAACATCTGCCCGTAGCCTTTGTACTGATCGATCAGCGCCGGGCGCAGGATATCGGTTTCCAGGATGCACACGCGTAACGACATAAAAAATACCTGACACGGCGATGGGAATAATGAACACCCCAGAGCCTGCCTTGAAATACCCCCGCAAGGCAAGCCCACACCGGCTCAAAAACGTCAGCACGTCACGTTCAGTCAGGTGCCATTGAAGGTGCATCGACCTCGGCCCACACACTCGGACGAACGGTAGGTAGCTATGAAAATACCCTGATTAATCGTTTAAGCTGTCTAGCTATGGGGCTGGCGCGAAGATGGCAATAGGCCTCATAGCGTTTTTAGCTAATTACGTTATTTATTGAGACTAAATGGGTCTAAGCCGCCAAGAACGCGCGCTCTAAGGTTGAATCTGTAAGAGGTAACTGCCGGGTTTTGCCGGAGTGCCTGTAAGAAAAAAGTCATGTCGCACGGTCATAGTGAAATTGACCGGCACGTATTTGATGGTCAGGAATAACAACAAAAGGCAGTCAGCCATGTTCAAGCATTCGAAAGTTCGTCAAGCGGGACTCATCCTGTTCGTCACCACTCTGATCCTGATTGTGCCCAATTTGACCAAGGTCATTGGGTGACTCACCCCTACCCCATGTCTGGCGCGGCGACAGCGCCAGCAGTGCGATCTTTGGCAGCCTCTGCCGGGACATTGCGTCACGCGGTCCCGTTGTAGGGCTGCCGTTTTGCGTGCCGGTTAGCGGGGGTTTTCCGGTAAGGTGAGGGTTTTGCGTCACACTCATCCGGGGTTATTTTCTTGAAACAGCTTATTGTCCTGCTGGCCCTGTTGCTGGCGTTGCCCGCCTCTGCCGCGCCATTGACCGTCGAACTCGATCACACCAGCAAGACCTGGCAGACCGCCGAGCTGCTCAAGCACCCGGATGTACAAACGGTGCACATCGTTGATGACGTGTCCTACAAACGCGAGATGACGTATCGTGCAGTGCCATTAGCGGCGCTGTTGCCCGGCATCACCCCGCACAACCATCTGCAAGCCGTCGCGCTCGATGGCTTCGCCGCAGAGCTGGACGCTGCGCCGCTGCGGTCCAAGACCGGTGCACGGGCATGGCTGGCAATCGAAGACCCTGCACACCCCTGGCCGCCGCTGGCAGACGGCAAACCCAGCGCGGGCCCGTTTTACCTGGTGTGGACCGACCCGCAAGCCGGGCCCATCAGCCCTGAGCAGTGGCCGTTTCAAGTCTCCTCGATCAAACAACTGAAGACCGTGGCCGACCGGTTTCCAGCGTTGTTGCCAGACCCGGCGCTGGCCGCCAACGACCCGATCAACCAAGGGTTCGCGCTGTTTCAAAAAAACTGCCTGGCGTGTCACCGGCTCAATGGCGCGGGGGACGCGCAAGTGGGCCCCGACCTGAACATTCCCTACAACCCCACGGAATATTTCAGCGGGGATTTTCTCAAGCGTTACATCCGTGACCCGCAAAGCCTGAGGCATTGGCCACAAGCGAAGATGCCAGCGTTTGCCCCCGGCGTATTGCCGGACGGGGAGCTGGATTTGCTGGTGGGGTACTTGAAGCACATGGCCGGGCGCAAAGTGCAGCCCTAATGCCTACTGCCCGTCGGGAACAGGGACTACACCCGACTCGGCCGCAATCTGCGTCTACGCGTCCTGCATCACCCACGTGTCTTTGGTGCCGCCGCCCTGGGATGAGTTGACCACCAACGACCCTTCGCGCAGCGCCACCCGGGTAAGGCCGCCGGGCACGACGCGGGTATGTTCCCCGGAGAGTACAAACGGTCGCAGGTCGATATGACGCGGTGCAATACCGCTGTCGACAAAGGTCGGGCAGGTGGACAAGCTCAAGGTCGGCTGGGCGATGTACCCGTGAGGGCGTGCCTTGATGCGCTGGCGGAAGTCCTCGATCTGGGCCGCCGTGGCCGCAGGCCCCACCAACATGCCATGGCCGCCACAGCCCTGGGTTTCCTTGACCACCAACTGCGGCAGGTGGGCCAAAACGTGGGATAACTCGTCGGGCTTACGGCACTGGAAGGTCGGAACATTCCTCAGGATCGGTTCCTCGTCGAGGTAAAAACGCACCATTTCCGGTACGAAAGGGTACACCGACTTATCGTCCGCAACGCCGGTGCCGATGGCATTGGCCAGCACCACGTTGCCGCTGCGATAGGCCGCCAGCAGGCCTGGCACGCCGAGCACGGAGTGGGGGTTGAAGGCCAGAGGGTCGAGAAACGCATCGTCGAGGCGCCGGTAAATCACGTCCACCGCTTGCGGGCCTTCGGGGGTGTGCCGGTACACCCGCTCATCACGCACGAACAGGTCCGCGCCTTCTACCAGGGCCACGCCCATGTCCCGGGCGAGGCCGGTGTGTTCAAAGTACGCGCTGTTGTAACAGCCGGGCGTGAGCAGCACCACGGTGGGGTTATCTCGCGGGCTGGCGCTTTTCAGGGTGTCGAGCAGCAGGTCGGGGTAGTGGTCGATGGGGGCGATACGCTGGGCAGCGAACAATTCAGGAAACAGGCCTGTCATGAGCTTGCGGTCTTCCAGCATGTAGCTGACACCGCTGGGCGTGCGCAGGTTGTCTTCCAGGACGTAGTAAGTGCCGTCGCCATCGCGTACCAGGTCGATACCGCTGACGTGGGAATACACCTCACGGTGCAGGTCCAGGCCCTGCATCGCCTGTTGATAGTGCTCGTTGGCCAGCACATATTCGGCGGGCACGATCCCCGCCTTGATGATGCGTTGGTCGTGGTACAGGTCGGCGAGAAACCGGTTCAGCGCCTGCACGCGCTGGATACACCCGCGCTCAATCACACGCCATTCATCGGCGCGAATCAGGCGCGGGATGAGGTCGAAGGGGATCAGACGCTCGGTGCCCTGCTCATCACCGTAAAGGCTGAACGTGGCGCCCACGTCCCGTAGCCGTCGTTCGGCGGCACGCTGGTGCTGGGCTATCTGCCGGGCAGGCATCGCGGCCAGCCAGCGGGCGAGTTCGCGGCAATGGGGGCGCACCTGCCCTGCCCCGTCGTACATCTCGTCGTAAGTGCGGATCATGCCGTACTCCTTGTCACCCAGGCGCGACCGTCGTCGCGATGCCCGTGCCATCGGCATAAACACTTTGGGGTCAATCCATCGAACGGCACCGGGCGCCGTCACACCGTCCTGGTGCCTGCGCGGCCCGCTGCCATGGCCCGCACTTGATTGCAATGCGGGTCAAAACTATCAACAGCATAGTCAGAGTTGATTTCACTGCCCGGCAAACGTTGCGGATAATCGCCCACATCGGCTGAACAGGACGTGTCCTACAGCAACACCCTGCGCTCCATGGGTAACGTGACACCGTATGGACTGATCGGCTCCTCTCTTTTTTCGATCTTCCCTTTGACCGCCCTACTTGGGTGGTTTTTTTTGCGCGCAATAAAGCGGGCCCTAAACAAAATCGGCCAGCCCAGAGGCCAGCCGATACGCTGCGTCGTGCATTGCGCTACATGGGTAAACCACGCACCTCCTGCTTCACGCCCCATCCTTCGAGGATGCCGCCCAGCGGTTCGACCACCGCTTCAAAGTCTTGCTCGAAATCTCCTATGCCGTCGTAGGTCGCGAACATGATCTTGCTCAACTCCAGGTGCCAGGCGCCGTCGTCGCGCGCGCTGACCTGGGCATTCAGGGATTCTCCACGAAACCGGCCCGCAGCCCGACGCGCCCGTTCCTCATCCGGGAAAATGGCGTAGAACTCAATGGGGTGGAAACGGGAGAAGTCGAAGCCGCCCTCTTTCATGCGGCGCAACACGTGGGTGCTGATGTCTTCTTGATAGGCTGTGCTCATGAAACGTCCTCCTCAAACCGATGGATAGACTTTCCGTGCTTCCCAAGACCTGCACCGAAGGGGCGCGGGCCTGACGCAAAAACGTGACTTCCGGGAAACAAGCATGTAGCTGACAAGACCAGACCTTAGCGATTCATTCGCTGATCTCGCTTGCAGAGTAGCGCGAAGCCCTGACCTCCACCAGCGTCTGTTTAAGGGTGTACAGGGAATGTTCAGGCGGCAGGCGAGATGTCGAGGATTTGAATGCTGTTTTGTTCTTTCAGGCTTTTGACCGTGGGTTGGGCGGTGCGGCCCTCCAGGTCGTTGAGGTCCAGCTCTGCCGCAACGGGCAGCAATTTGGCGCGAATCATGTGCGCGGCGTCTTCAAGGCTCGGCTGTTCAACGCAGGTAAATTGCTCGACAGCGCGAACGCCGTGATCGTCAACAAAGGTAATGTTCCACGTTTGCATCAGTGCCTCCTCGATAAAGCCCATGAAGGGGCCTACTTCTATCTGGACCTTGAGCGCCGGAAAAACGTTCCGCTCAAGGCCCGAGGCACTGGATCCGCTGCGTTTACTGTTGCGCGTGGTCACGCAGGGCCTTCAAGGTGTTGAACGGCGCGTCCACCACAAACTTGTTGGCCAGCCAGGACGGCACGCTGCCACCTGGCTCGGTGTGCACCTGGTAGGTCACTTCGGTGAGGTTGTCGCCTTTGGGCACCAGTTTCCAGTAACCGTCCACCTGGGCCACACGCACGTAACCTTTGACCTCAGGCTGATAGGTCGGCACTTCCAGCAGGGTGCGGGTCACGGTGCCGTCGGCGGCCTTGCTGGTGGTGATTTGCAGGATGGAATCGCGGTCGGTCACCGGGAATGGCGCCTTGAACTGGGTGTAGGTCCAGCTTTTATCACCCTCGTGCTTGAGCAGTTTTTGCGATTTGCACTCATGGATCCAGGCGCACGCGCCCGCCACGTCTTCCTGCAAGGCCACGATCTTGTCGATAGGCGCCTTGATGGTAGTGACGCCGCGATAGGCCTTGTATTTGGAGTCGGCGATTTCGCTGAGCGATACCTTGATGCCGTCTTCATCCTTGGCCACTTGCCAGTCTTCGGCGTGCGCCGCGCCCGCAAATAGCACGGTAAACCCGCACAGCACAGCCATTCGTTTCAGTGAACCCATGGTGTTATTCCTTATTGTCGAAGTTCAGTACTTTGAAGAGCCCACTAAGTCGCCGTCATCGCTTCCCACCAGCCGATCAACCTAATCGCTTCCTCGCGGCTGTTGCCGCACACCTCGATGTCTGGCTTGAAACCCCCACACACCGCCGGGCGCTCCGGGCGACCGAACAGTTGGCACAGCTGTTCGACCGACAGATGCAGGCAGCGTTCGCCCGCAGGTTTGCCGCCGGGCATACCCGGCAACGGGGAGCTGATAGAGGGCGCGATGCAACAGGCGCCACAGCCTTCACGGCATTTCATGACGAGCAGATCCTCGACGACTCAGTGTGGATGGCCCGGCTAGAGTACGCCCTTAAACAAGCGTTTTAAATTGGCCCAGCGGGGGTTTTTCAACGAAAACAAAAGTGACTGACCAGTCTGCGACAAAAGGTCAGCCACGCACGTCACGTTTATCAAAAGGTTTATTGCTTGAACTGGAAATCCAGCGCGGCGCCTTCGACTTCGCGCCGCTCTTCATTGCGCAGTTGCAACTGCATTTCGTTGCTGAGCAGCCGGCCATTGATCTGGAAAGCGCTATTGTCGGTGGGTTTTTCGCCAAACATCGGCGGCAACAGCGGGACTTTTTTCGGCGGCGGTGACGCGCCCAGCGGCTGCAAGTGCCGCACCATTTCCACCGGCAGGCTCAGGTCCAGCGTGGCGGGCGGCAGTTGGGTCTGGGCCACCTCGCGGGCCGATTTGGATTTGCTGGCAACCGGAGCGCGTTTCTTGGCCGGGGCCGCTTTTTTGGCCGCGGGCTGCTTGGCGGGGGCTTTTTTCGCCGGGGCTGGTTTGGGCGTGGCCGCAGGTTTGCCCGCGCTGTGGGCGGCCGGTGCCTGCTCGCTCACGGGGGCGGCCTGCGCGGGGCTGGCGCCCCACAGGCTCAACAGACCGATCATCAACACAGCGGGAAGAGTAGATGTCATATCGCCAACAGCATTAACGGCAGAAGGCCATATGCTCGCTTGTTGGGGGCAGCATGACAAGCATGCTAATTAGCCATCGTCCCCATTCACCGCGTCAGAATCCGCCCGTGGCTTCCTGACACAACTGGCTGGCGAGCATGCCCAGGGTCATCAACGCGCGTTCGGCCTCGCGGTTCCACGGCGTGGCGCAGTTGAGGCGGATGCAATGGTTGAATTGCTCGGTGTTACTGAAGATCAGCCCCGGCGCAATGCTGATGCCTTGCTGCAGCGCGCGCACGTGCAGTTCCTGGGTATTGACCCGGCCCGGCAGACTGACCCACAGGATGAACCCCCCGGTGGGACGGCTCATTTGCGTGCCTTCGGGAAAATACTGCTGCACCGCCAGCTGGAAGGCGCTGAGGTTCTTGCGGTACTCCTGGCGGATATAGCGCAGGTGCCGGTCGTAGCCACCGTTTTCCAGATACGCCGCCACGCCCATCTGGGTGACGCTGCAGGCCGAATGGGTGCTGAACATTTGCAGGCGCTGGATTTCCTGCTGGTACTTGCCGGCAATCATCCAACCAATGCGCACCCCCGGCGACAGGGTTTTGGAGAAGCTGGAGCAGTAGATCACCCGGTCCAGCCGGTCGTAGGCTTTCAGGGCCTTGGTGCGGCCCAGTTCAAACATCAGTTCGCCGTAGATATCGTCCTCGACGATCTGGATGTCGAAGTCCGATGCCAGGCGCAGCAACTGTTTCTGCCGCTCTTCAGGCATGGTCCCGCCCAGCGGGTTACTCAAGCGCGTGGTCAACACCAGCGCCTTGATCGACCACTGGTTGGCCGCCAGTTGCAGGGCCTCCAGGCTCATGCCTGTGGCGGGGTCACTGGGGATCTCGATGACTTTGAGGCCCAGCAAGTCAGCCAACTGCAACAAGCCGTAATAGGTCGGTGATTCCGCCGCAATCAGGTCGCCCGGCCGGGTCAGCACGCGCAATGACATCTGCAAGGCGTCCACACATCCGTGGGTAATCACCACCTCGGAGGGGTCGACCACCACGCCCGCATCGCGCATGCGAATCGCCACTTGGCGGCGCAGTGGCTCAAAACCCGGGCTGAACATGTAACTGAACGCACGCGGGCTCTGAAAGCGCGTGACCTTGGCCAGTTGCTGGTGCAATGCCCGCACCGGCAGGTAGTCGACACTGGGCACTGCCGCGCCGAGCGGGAACACCCCTTCGCGCCGCGACTCCACGAGCACTTGCTGAATGATGCTGCTGCGGGTGACCAACCCGGGCCGCTCCACGCGGGCGATGTCCGGCGTCGGCGCGGTGAGCGCCGGCGTCTGGTGCACGTAGTAGCCGGACTGCGGCCGTGCGCGGATCAGGCCCTGGTCTTCCAGGTTCGCGTAGGCCTGCAACACCGTGGCGTGGCTGACGTTGAGCTGGGAGCTCATTTTGCGCACCGACGGCACGCGCTCGCCCGGCTGGTAGACACCGCGTCGGATATCCTCAGCCAGTTGCTGGGCGATACGTTGGTAAAGCAAAAGGTTGGTCATGACGCAGCACTCGATTTCACGGGTATTTTATTTTTGTGTGAAACATACCGGCACAGTTTAGAAGTGTACGGGGACAGTTGTCACGATAGTCGAGCCTTTGCGCCAGTGACAGGAAAAACTGTCAGTGCCGTGAACAAAAAATCGGCGGTAATAAAAAGCCCGACCAATGGCCGGGCTCGGGTTTATCGCGCCGGGGTCAACGGGCGGCGCCCAACTGGCCCTTTTCATCGGAGAACACGATCTCGACCCGGCGATTCTGCGCCCGGCCCCGCTCCGACGCGTTGACGTCCACGGGGTATTGGTCGCCGTAGCCTTGCACCTCGATGCGCTGCTCATCGATGCCCAGGTCCACCAGCACGTCCGCCACCGCTTGTGCACGGTCTTTGGACAGCTTGAGGTTTTCCGGCTGGCCGCCTGTGCTGTCGGTGTAGCCCTCAATGCGCACCACGCGCTTGGGGTTGAGTTGCAAAAACTGCACGACTTTGAGCACGGTACGGTTGGCAGAGCTTTTAAGTTCGGCTTCACCGGTGTCGAACAGCACGTCGCCCAGGGTCATCACCAGGCCGCGATCGGTCTGGGTGGTGGTGAGGCTGGCGATCTGCTCTTCGAGCCACTTGCCTTGCTGCTGCACACTGACCAGTTTGCTTTCACGCAGGGCCAGTTGCAGGCGTTGGCGTTCCAGCTCCAGCTTGGCGCCGCGTTCCTTGTTCAAGGCCTGCTCGGTGTGTTCACGGGCAATCGCGCTGTAGCGCTGGCTCAGGTAGGCGTAGTGCGCCACGTCGGCGCCGTTGCCCCAATAGTTGGAAAACCGATCGGCACGGGCCAGGGATTCACCGGCGCGGATCACGTCTTTGGGCGCGATACGCAGCACGTTGGAATCTTCCTTGACCTTCTGGAAGTCGTCGTTGGCTTGTTGCAGGGCGGCATCGCTGTCGGGGTGGGTGGCGCAACCGCCCAACACCACGCTGCCCAGCAGCACGGCACCGCTCAATCCACGCAGTAGCGGGCTCATTGGGCTTCTCCCAACTGCAACTGTTTGCGCAGACGGGTAATGCGGGTATTGAGCACGTTCAATTGTTCCTGGCTTTTTCCGGTCAACACTTTGGCTTCGGCCAGGCGGGCGTCCAGCTCGGCCTCCTCGGCCTGCATGCGCGCGTTCTTGTAGGACTGTTTGGCCATGTCGGCCTGGGCCCGGGCGAACTTGCCTTCGGCCACTGTCAGCTCGGGTGATTCCTGGACGGTGGCGCCCACGGCACTAGCTTGCTCCAGGGCCTGGCGGGTGAGGCGAATTTGCTCATTCGGCGCAGGATCGGCTGCACATCCCGCCAGGGCGACAACGGCGAGGGCCGCAAAAAGAGGTCGAAGTGTCACGTAAAATCCCTACTGTGTTGGGGTGCCGACGGGTTGCTGCAATTGCGCTTTCCAACGCTCAAGGTTGCGCTGCAATGCCGCTTGCGCCAGACCGGACGCGGGCAATTCTGTCATCTTTTTGGCGAGCTGTCCGCGCAACCACGGATCATTGCAGGCCGAGTTGTGGGAAATCGCCAGGTACAGACCCGGCTGGTCGACAGGTATTTCGCGGGCCGACAGGTCGTTGCTCATGCCCAGGCTCTGGGCCATGGCCATGCCCGAATAACGCCCCGCGATCACGTAGTCCACTTCGCCCAGCAGCAGTTTCTGGAAGGCCGGGGTCAGGGTGGGCAAGCGTTGCAGGTCCAGGTGCTCACTGGCAAAGGCGTCGAAACCGGCACTCAACCGGGCCTTTTCGGACACCGCGCCCTTGTGCCCGTGCAGGTCGCCGGGCTGGCTGTAGGCCAAGGTCGAATCCTTGCGGGTCCACACCAGGTAATTGAGTTGCACCACGGCGGGGTGGATGTAGTCGAAGGCGTCCAGCGCGCCGAGGCTCATCGGTGCGTCCGCGAGGATGTCCATGCGCCCGCTGCGCACTTCTTCTTGGGCCAGGCTGCGTTTGCCGCCGTAGAGCAGGTCTATTTTCAGGCCCAGGTCACTGGCCACTTGCTGCAACACATCCGCGGTGGCGCCGATCAGGTGCGTGGGGTCTTGCGGGTCGCGCCAGAGCAAAGGCGGCGCATCGGGGCTGCCGGTGATCACCAGCCGCTCGCATTTGCCGGCCGCCAACGCCAGGCTTGGCAGCAGGCAAACGCCCAGCAGTAGGGTGCAAAGGCGCAGTTGCATGGCAGTTTCTCCGGTGTTCAAAAAAGGCGCGCAAAAAAAAGGTTCTTCACGGAATCCCGGGAAAGACAGAAACAAGAACGCCGGTTTAATGGATG
>NZ_JBSVWN010000087.1:0-14075 GCF_054071325.1 Pseudomonas sp. SDO5215_S409
ATCCATTAAACCGGCGTTCTTGTTTCTGTCTTTCCCGGGATTCCGTGAAGAACCATAAAAAAGCCCCTGATGTCAGCACCAGGGGCTTTTTGTCGCATCAGCGATCAAGCTTCGGCTTGTACTTCGTCGGCCTGCATGCCTTTTTGGCCCTGGACCGCGACGAACGTCACTTTCTGGCCTTCTTTCAGGCTCTTGAAGCCGTTGCCTTGAATGGCGCGGAAGTGCACGAACAGGTCCGCACCGCTTTCAGGAGTGATAAAACCAAACCCTTTCTCGTCGTTAAACCACTTGACGGTACCGCTCTGACGTTCAGCCATTTTCTTCTTTCCTTTGACGCTAAAAATTAATGACAGCCCCTTTCAGATGAAAGAGTACTGGGCTGGATTGCAGGAAAGTAAGAGACATCGAACGGGTGTAGCAAACTTTGGCTACTGCCCAGGTCCAGGTTCCAAGCGACCCATGCAAACACAGTGGACAAACTCTACGCCAACTAACGCAGAAAAAACAAGCCCTGCGAAATCCCAGGTTTTGCTCGGTGATATGACACTTCGGTCAACAAATGTGGATCCCACTTATTCGATAGCGTTGCTCACTTGTTATAGGTTAGTGCACGTAACATTGACTATCGTCAGTGCACTTTTTTGTGGCGGTTACGTGACAGATTAGTGCACGTTACGTAACCGCGTTACTTATAGGAACAACCCGTTAACCGCGATAGTAACGTTGTTGCACAAATGGCATTTTACTTACACGTAGTGGCACCTTCTTCCCACGCACCAACGCAGAAACTTGCGTGTCCAGTGCGGTAAAGGCGCTGTCGAGGTAAGCCATGGCCAACGGCGCGCCCAGTGTCGGACCAAAACCACCGCTGCACACGGTGCCGATCACCGTACCGTGCTCATCGACAATCTCTGCGCCTTCGCGCACGGGCGTACGTTCCAGCGGCAGCAGGCCCACGCGCTTGCGGCCCACGCCGGTCTGTTGCTGGGTGAAGACCCGGTCTGCGCCCGGAAAGCCGCCCGCCCGCGCACCGTCTGCCCGGCGCGCCTTGGAAATCGCCCACAACAGGCTGGCCTCGATCGGGGTGGTGTCGGTGTTCATGTCATGGCCGTACAGGCACAGGCCGGCTTCCAGGCGCAGCGAGTCACGTGCGCCCAGGCCGATGGCTTGCACTTCGGTTTCGGCCAGCAGGCTGCGGGCCAGCGATTCTGCACTGGCAGCCGGCACCGAGATCTCGAAACCGTCTTCGCCGGTGTAGCCCGAGCGGCTGACGTAGCAGTCCACGCCCAGCAAGCGCAGGGCGGCAAATTGCATGAACGTCATCTTGCTCACCTCTGGCGCCAGGCGCGCCAGCACTTTTGCTGCCGCCGGGCCTTGCAGGGCCAGCAGGGCGCGTTCCTCAAACAGCGGCTCGATGCTGCACTGCTCGCCCAGGTGCTGGCGCAGGTGCGCCAGGTCCTGCTCCTTGCAGGCCGCATTCACCACCAGGAACAGTTCGTTGTTACCCAGGTTGGCCACCATCAGGTCGTCGAGAATGCCGCCCTGTTCGTTGGTGAACATCGCGTAGCGCTGCATGCCCACCGGCAGGTCGACGATGTCCACTGGCACCAGGGTTTCCAGGGCTTTGGCGGCGTTGGCGCCGGTGAGGCGGATCTGGCCCATGTGCGACACGTCGAACAACCCGGCCTGTTCGCGGGTGTGCAGGTGTTCTTTCATCACGCCCAGCGGGTATTGCACCGGCATGTCGTAGCCCGCGAACGGCACCATGCGCGCGCCCAATTCGAGGTGCAGGTTGTGCAGCGGGGTCTTCAACAGGGTTTGGGTGGACATCTTCAGCTCCTGAAAAACGTGCGGACGTGATTAAACGTCAGCATTCGATAATGTTGACTGCCAAACCGCCACGGGCGGTTTCCTTGTATTTGCTTTTCATGTCGGCGCCGGTCTGGCGCATGGTGCGGATGACCTTGTCGAGCGAGACGAAATGCTGCCCGTCGCCGCGCAAGGCCATGCGTACCGCATTGATCGCCTTCACCGAACCCATGGCGTTGCGCTCGATGCAGGGCACCTGCACCAGGCCGCCGATGGGGTCGCAGGTCAGGCCCAGGTTGTGTTCCATGCCAATCTCGGCGGCGTTTTCCACCTGCGACACGCTGCCGCCCAGCACCTCGCACAGGGCACCGGCGGCCATTGAGCAGGCCACGCCCACTTCGCCCTGGCAGCCGACTTCGGCGCCGGAGATCGAGGCGTTTTCTTTGTACAGAATGCCGATGGCGGCGGCCGTGAGCAGGAAGCGCACCACGCCGTCTTCATTGGCACCGGGAATGAAGCGCATGTAGTAATGCAGCACCGCAGGCACGATCCCGGCTGCACCATTAGTGGGCGCTGTGACGACGCGTCCGCCGTAGGCGTTTTCTTCATTGACGGCCAGCGCATAGAGGTTGACCCAGTCCAGCACCGATAACGGGTCGCGCAGCGACGACTCGGGGTTCTTGCACAATTGCCGATGCAGCGCTGCCGCCCGTCGTTTGACCTTGAGGCCGCCCGGCAAAATGCCTTCGTTGCGACAGCCTGCGTCCACGCAGTCTTGCATCACTTGCCAGATAGTGAGCAGGCCGCTGCGGGTGTCCGCCTCCGGGCGCCAGGCGCTTTCATTGGTCAGCATCACCTGGCTGATGGGCAGCCCGTAGGTGGTGCAATGGCCGAGCAGTTCCTTGGCGGTCTTGAAGGGAAAGGTCAGGGGGGTGGCGTCTTCGACGATACGGTCGGCGCCCGCAGCGTCTTCATCCACCACGAAACCGCCGCCCACCGAGTAGTACTCGCGGCTGCGTACTTGCAGGCCCGCGGCGTCGAAGGCGCGAAAAATCATGCCGTTGGGGTGATAGGCCAACGGTTTGCGAATCATCGCCAGGTGTTCTTTCTCGTTGAACGCAATGCTGTGTTCGCCGAGCAGGTTCAAGCGCCCGTGGCTGCGCATCTCAGCCAGCCGTGCGGCCACGGTTTCGGTATTCACGGTGTCCGGGTGTTCACCTTCCAGCCCCAGCAGCACAGCCTTGTCGCTGCCGTGCCCTTTGCCGGTGGCGCCGAGCGAGCCGTACAACTCGACCTTGACGCAGGCCGTGGCGCCCAGCAGGTCGTCGCGTTTCAAGCCCTCGACAAACCGCGCCGCCGCCCGCATCGGCCCCACGGTGTGGGAGCTCGAGGGGCCAATGCCAATCTTGAACAGGTCGAACACGCTTAAAGACATGAGGGGTTCTCCGGTTTCTTATTATTTTATGCGGCGCAACGCGGCCAAACGGTGGGCGCCCGGCTTGCGCGCCCACTGACCGCGTTGCGCCGCTCAGGTTAGGCGTAGCTCTCGATCGACGGGCACGCACACACCAGGTTGCGGTCGCCAAACACGTTGTCGACCCGGCCTACCGGCGGCCAGTATTTGCCGTCGATCAACGAGGCCACCGGGTATACCGCCTGTTCGCGGCTGTACGGGTGGGACCATTCGCCCACCAGCTCGGCCGCGGTGTGCGGGGCGTTTTTCAGCGGGTTGTCGTCCTTGTCCAGCGTGCCGTTTTCCACGGCGCGGATTTCTTCGCGGATGGCGATCATGGCGTCGCAGAAGCGGTCCAGTTCTTCCTTGGATTCACTTTCGGTCGGCTCGATCATCAAGGTGCCAGCCACCGGGAACGACATGGTCGGCGCATGGAAACCAAAGTCGATCAGGCGCTTGGCCACGTCGTCCACGCTGATGCCGCTGCTGTCTTTGAGCGGGCGCAGGTCCAGGATGCATTCGTGTGCCACCAGGCCGTTGCTGCCGGTGTACAGCACCGGGTAGTGCTCCTCCAGGCGACGGGAAATGTAGTTGGCATTCAAAATGGCCAACTGCGACGCACGCTTGAGGCCCGCGCCGCCCATCATGGTGATGTACATCCAGGTGATCGGCAGGATGCTCGCGCTGCCAAACGGCGCCGCGCACACCGCGCCTTCCTTGCGTTCCATCACACCGTGGCCGGGCAGGAACGGGGTCAGGTGGGCCTTCACGCCAATCGGGCCAACGCCCGGGCCGCCACCGCCGTGCGGGATGCAGAAGGTCTTGTGCAGGTTCAAGTGGGACACGTCGCCGCCGAACTTGCCCGGGGCGCACAGGCCGACCATCGCGTTCATGTTGGCGCCGTCGATGTACACCTGGCCGCCGTTGTCGTGGATGATCCCGCAGATTTCGCGGATACCTTCTTCAAACACGCCGTGGGTGGACGGGTAGGTGATCATCAGCGCCGCCAGGTGTTCGCGGTGCTCGAGAGCCTTGGCGCGCAAGTCTTCGATGTCGACGTTGCCGCGGGCGTCGCACGCGGTGACCACCACGCGCATCCCGGCCATGTTGGCCGTTGCAGGGTTGGTGCCGTGGGCCGACGAGGGGATCAGGCAGATGTCGCGGCGTTCTTCACCACGGCTCTGGTGGTAGGCACGAATGGCCAGCAAGCCTGCGTATTCACCTTGGGAACCGGCGTTGGGTTGCAGGGAAATGGCGTCGTAACCGGTGGCCGCGCACAGCATGGCTTCCAGGTCCGACGTCAGTTGCTGGTAGCCCGCGCTTTGCTCGGCCGGGGCGAACGGGTGCAGGGCGCCGAACTCGGCCCAGGTCACCGGGATCATTTCGCTGGCGGCGTTGAGCTTCATGGTGCAGGAGCCCAGCGGGATCATGGTGCGGTCCAGCGCCAGGTCCTTGTCGGCCAGTTTGCGCAGGTAGCGCATCAGCTCGGTTTCGGAGTGATAACGGTTGAACACCGGGTGGCTGAGGATCGGCGACTGGCGCAGCAGGGCGGCGGGCAGGGCGCTTTCAACCGGGGCATCGAAGGAGGGCAGCGCTTTGCCGTCGGCAAACAGCGCCCACAGGGTTTCGATGTCGGCCTGGGTGGTGGTTTCGTCCACCGACAGGCCCAGGTGTTCAGCGTCCACGGTACGCAGGTTGATGCGCTGGGCGCGGGCCTTGTCGTGCAGGGTCGCGGTGTGGGCGCCTGTGTGCAGGGTCAGGGTGTCGAAGAAGCTCGCCTGTTCGACTTTCAAGCCCAGGGCGGTCAGGCCTTGGGCAAGGATGGCGGTCAACTGGTGCACGCGTTGGGCGATTTGCGTCAGGCCTTTGGGGCCGTGGTACACCGCGTACATGCTGGCGATGTTGGCCAGCAGCACCTGGGCGGTGCAGATGTTGCTGGTGGCCTTTTCGCGGCGGATGTGTTGCTCGCGGGTCTGCATGGCCAGGCGCAGGGCCGGCTTGCCGAAACGGTCCACCGAAACGCCCACCAGGCGGCCCGGCATGTCGCGCTTGAAGGCATCTTTGGTGGAGAAGTACGCCGCGTGCGGGCCGCCAAAGCCCAGCGGTACGCCAAAGCGTTGGGCGCTGCCAATGGCCACGTCGGCGCCGAACTCGCCCGGCGGGGTCAGCAGGGTCAGGGCCAGCAGGTCGGCGGCCACGGCCACCAGGGCGTTGGCGGCGTGGAAGCGCTCGGTCAGTTCGCGGTAGTCGAACACGTCACCGTTGCTCGCCGGGTATTGCAGCAAGGCGCCAAAAAACGCGCTCACGTCGCCCAGTTCGCGCTCGTCGCCCACCACCACGTCAATGCCCAACGGCTCGGCACGGGTGCGCAGCACGTCGAGGGTTTGCGGGTGGCTGTGCACCGAGGCAAAGAACGCATTGCTGGTCTTGTTCTTGCTCAGGCGTTTGCAGAAGGTCATGGCTTCGGCGGCCGCGGTGGCTTCGTCCAGCAGCGAGGCGTTGGCGATCGGCAGGCCGGTCAAGTCGCTGATCAGGGTCTGGAAGTTCAGCAGGGCTTCCAGGCGGCCTTGGGAAATTTCGGGCTGGTACGGGGTGTAGGCGGTGTACCAGGCCGGGTTTTCCAGCAGGTTGCGCAGGATCGGCGACGGCGTGTGGCAGTTGTAGTAGCCCTGGCCGATGTAAGTCTTGAACAGCTGGTTCTTGGCAGCGATGGCCTTGATCTTGGCCAGGGCCTGGGCTTCGCTCAGGCCGTCTTCCAGGCCCAGCACGCTGGTGCCCTTGATGCTCTCGGGAATGACGCTGGCGCTCAGGGCCTGCAGGGAATCGAACCCCAGGCTTGCGAGCATCGCGTGCTCGTCGTCCGGGCGCGGGCCGATGTGACGGGCGATGAATTCGTTGGCGGTGTTCAGGTTAATCGTCATGACGCGCTCCTCAGGCTTGGGCGTTGGCTTTGATCAGGCGGTCGTACGCATCCTGATCCAACAGCTTAGCCACTGCACTGGTGTCGGCCGGCTTGAAGCGAAAGAACCAGCCTTCGCCCAGCGGGTCTTCGTTGACCAGTTCCGGGCTGTCGGCGAGCAGGTCGTTGACTTGCACGACTTCGCCGGTCAGTGGCATGTACACGCCGCTGGCCGCTTTTACCGATTCAACGGTGGAGGCTTCTGCGCCTTGTTCGTAGGCCTGCAGCTCAGGCAGTTGCACGAAAACCACATCACCCAGCGCGTTCTGCGCAAAAGCGGTAATACCCACGGTCACGCTGCCGTCGGCTTCGGCGCGCAGCCATTCGTGATCTTCAGTGAAACGCAACTCGCTCATGGAAACTCCTCGGGGCCAGATTCGTCTGGTGGACGGGATTGGAATGGGAGAGTCCTTAGCAAAAACGCGGCCAATGTTTTTTAGTCGATTAAAATCAACAGGTTAGGCGGATTTTTGAGTGCGGCCATAAACGCCACTGTAGCGATATCGATACAGCTGGATAAGCGAAAAAAAGCCTATGTGGATCAAAGCCTTGTACAGACATCGCGCGCGGCGTGTGTATCGATATCGTTCCACTGTAGCGCTTTCAGTACAGGCCGAGATCGCTTCCAGGCATGTGTCAGGCTTTGTTGGGGATGCCGTACTTGCGTAAACGGTGCGCGATGGCGGTGTGGGAGGTTTGCAGGCGGTTGGCCAGCTGGCGGGTGGAAGGGTAGCGGGTGTAGAGCGTTTCCAGCAGGTCGCGTTCGAAGTCGTCTACCGCTTGCTCCAGGCTGTCGACCTCGCCGTCGCTCTGGCGGGCTACCGACGTGCCGGCAATGTCCAGGTCGCCGATGTCCACCAGGCTGCTTTCGCAAATGGCCGCCGCGCGAAAGATCACGTTCTGCAACTGCCGCACGTTACCGGGCCAGCGGTTGCCCAGCAGCGCAGGGTAAGTGCCTGGCGCCAGGCGGCACACCGGACGCTGGATTTGGGCACAGGCCTGCTGCATGAAATAACGCGCCAGCAGCAGAATGTCCTGGCCACGGTCACGCAACGGCGGGACTTCCACGCTCAGCACGTTCAGCCGATAAAACAGGTCTTCGCGAAAGGTGCCCTCGCTCACCATCTTTTGCAGGTCGCGGTGGGTGGCGCTGAGGATGCGCACGTTCACCTTCACCTCGCGGTCGCCGCCCACCCGCCGAAAGCTGCCGTCGTTCAAAAAACGCAGGAGCTTGGCCTGCAAGTACGGCGACATTTCGCCGATCTCATCGAGAAACACCGTGCCCTGGTTGGCCAGTTCCATCAGCCCCGGCTTGCCGCCGCGTTGGGCGCCGGTAAAGGCGCCGGGGGCGTAGCCGAACAGTTCGCTTTCGGCGAGGTTTTCCGGCAGCGCCGCGCAGTTGAGCGCCAGGAATGGCGCGCTGTGGCGGGCACTGATGGCATGGCAGGCCCGTGCGACCAGCTCTTTGCCGGTGCCGGTTTCGCCCTGGATCAACAGCGGTGCGTCCAGCGCCGCCACCCGCTGCGCCCGGGCCTTGAGCGTGCGAATGGCCGGGGACTCGCCCAGCAGCGCGTCAAACCCTTCGGCATGGTCGTGGTGCAACGCCGACAATTGCTCGCCGATGCGGTTGGGTTGATAGAGGGTCAGCAGGGCGCCCGCGTCGGTGATCGGTGTGGCGTCGAGCAGCAGGGTCTGGCCGTTCACGCTGATTTCCCGCAGCGCCAGGCGAAAGCCGTGCTCGAGCAAGGTGTCCAGCAAGGTGGCGTCGCCAAACAGCTCGGCGATGCTTTCCCCCGCAGGTTCACGCCCGTAGAGGGCGATCAGCGCAGGGTTGGCCAGCAGAATGTTGCCAGCGCTGTCCAGGGCCAGTACCGGGTCGGTCATGGCGGCCAGCAACGCGTCGAGTTGCAGGTGCCGACGCTGGCCGGGAAGGATATCGACCACCCGTACCGACTGCACGCCGTGCACGTTGAACAGCGCCGCGTGGAGTTCTTCCAGCACCTCGGCGCTGAGGGTCGGCGCGTCGATGTACACGTTGGGCGGCACCATTTCCACCGCATCCAGGTTGAGGTTGCGCCCACCAAGCAGGGCCAGGACTTCCTGGGTGATGCCAACGCGGTCGATGAAGCTGACGTGGATACGCATGGGGCGGTTTTAGGTTCTGGCGTGCGGAGGGTGGCCAGTATGCCTTGAAGGGCCGATTCAGTGAAATCGCCAGGGTGCACTTGACCGTGCAGGAGCGGGCGCGCCCACCCCTGCCGCCACCCAAGTTATTCCAAGTGTTCGGGCTTGACCGGGTCGCCTGATTTCACGTCCAACTGGTGGCGCACATCCTCGAACATCAAATCGTACTGCTTGTGCATGGAGCCGCTGAGCACGGCGGTCTTGGGCATACCGTATTGCTGGGCGATCTTCATCGCGTAGCGGGCAAAGTCGAACGCCTGGTCCTTGGCCAGAAAAAACGGCTCCTTGAAGTCTTTGCCCTGCACCGAGCCATGCAGGGTGAACAGCATGCCCTTGCCTTCCTTGGGGTCCTGGCTGACTTCGTAGTCGATGTGCAGGTTGTAGCTGAAGTCCTGGTCATTGAGGGCATGACGTTCGATGTGCAAGTGACCGGGTTCAAAAGTGGCCATCGGCGTTTCTCCTTCAGGGCTGGTACGTGATGCCGGGCCTGGCGGTGCTGATACGCGTACCGGCGCTGCCCTGCACGATCGCTTCGATGTCCGAGAGTGAACCGATCACGGCGGTTTTGCCAGTTTGGCGGGCGAACTCGCAGGCAGCCTGCACCTTGGGGCCCATGGAGCCTGCGGCAAAGCCGAGTGGTTCGAGGGCGTCCGGGTGGGCCTGGGCGATGGCTTTCTGGGTGGGTTTGCCGAAGTCGACAAACACTGCGTTCACGTCGGTGGCGATCACCAGCACGTCGGCATTCAGTTGTGTGGCCAGTAGCGAGGAACACAGGTCTTTGTCGATCACCGCCTCGATGCCGCGCAGTGTGCCGTCTTCGCCATACAGCGTAGGGATCCCGCCGCCGCCCGCGCAGATCACGATGCTGCCTTTTTCCAGCAGCCATTGGATCGGGCGGATTTCAAAGATGCGCTTGGGGCGCGGGCTGGCCACCACGCGGCGGTATTGATCGCCGTCGGGCGCGATGGCCCAGCCTTTTTCGGCGGCCAGGCGTTCAGCCTCGGCCTGACTGTAGACCGGACCGATGGGCTTGCTGGGGTGCTGGAAGGCCGGGTCGTTGGCGTCCACTTCCACCTGGGTGAGCAGGGTGGCGAACGGCACGTCGAAGTCCAGCAAGTTGCCCAGTTCCTGCTCGATGATGTAACCGATCATGCCTTCGGTTTCGGCGCCCAGCACGTCCAGCGGGTAAGGCGAAACCTGGGTGTAGGCGGCCGCCTGTAAAGACAGCAGCCCGACTTGCGGGCCATTGCCGTGGGCGATGACCAGTTCGTTGCCGGGGTGGATCTTGGCGATCTGTTCGGTGGCGATCCGGATGTTGGCGCGCTGGTTGTCTGCGGTCATGGGCTCACCCCGGCGCAGAAGGGCGTTACCGCCCAACGCTACGACGATACGCATAGCAGTTGTCCTTGTGAAAATGCGGATGAACGAACGCGGTCACGGCGGGCGCCCGCCGTGACGGTGCTGTGCCTCAGAGGTCGGCCAGGGTCGACACCAGAATCGCCTTGATGGTGTGCATGCGGTTTTCCGCCTGCTCAAAGGCGATGCAGGCCGGGGACTCGAACACCTCGTCGGTCACTTCAATGCCGTTAGCCAGGTGCGGGTACTGTTCGGCGATCTGCTTGCCCACCTTGGTGTCGCTGTTATGAAACGCTGGCAGGCAGTGCATGAACTTGGTCCGCGGGTTGCCGGTGGCTTTCATCAGTTGGGCATTGACCTGGTAGGGCAGCAACTGCTCGATGCGCTCGCCCCAGGCGTCCACCGGCTCGCCCATCGACACCCACACATCGGTGTGGATGAAGTCCACGCCCTTGACCGCCGCCCGGGTGTCTTCGGTGAGGGTGATGCGCGCGCCGCTTTCCTCGGCGTATTGCTTGCAGCGGGCCACCAGGTCGTCGTGGGGCCACAATGCCTTGGGCGCGCAGATACGCACGTCCATGCCCAGCTTGGCGCCGATCAACAGCAGTGAGTTGCCCATGTTGTTGCGCGCGTCACCCAGGTACGCGTAGCTGATTTCATGGATCGGCTTGTCGGCGTGTTCGCGCATGGTCAGCACGTCGGCGATCATCTGGGTGGGGTGGTATTCGTCGGTGAGGCCGTTGAACACCGGCACCCCGGCGAACTTGGCCAGTTCCTCGACGATCTCCTGTTTGAAGCCCCGGTACTCGATGGCGTCGTACATGCGCCCCAGCACGCGGGCGGTGTCCTTCATGCTTTCCTTGTGGCCGATCTGCGAGGAATTGGGGTCGATGTAAGTGACGTTGGCGCCCTGGTCATAGGCCGCCACTTCAAAGGCGCAACGGGTACGGGTGGAGGTTTTCTCGAAGATCAGCGCGATGTTGTTGCCCTTGAGGTGTTGCTGTTCGGTGCCGGTGTACTTGGCGCGCTTGAGGTCGCGGGACAGGTCCAGCAGGTAACGCAGCTCGCGGGGGCTGTGGTGTTCCAGGCTGAGCAGGTGACGGTTGTGAATGTTGAACGCCATGATGAAAGCTCCTTTAGTAGTCGATAGGGTCGCGTACGATCGGGCAGGTCATGCAATGGCCGCCGCCCCGGCCCCGGCCAAGCTCGCCAGCGCTGATGGTGATGACTTCCACACCGGCCTTGCGCAGCAGCGTGTTGGTGTAGGTGTTGCGGTCGTAGCCGATCACCACGCCGGGCTCCACGGCCACCACGTTGTTGCCGTCGTCCCACTGCTCGCGCTCGGCGGCAAAGCTGTTGCCGCCGGTTTCCACCACGCGCAGGGCCTTGAGCTTGAGGGCCGTGGCGACCACGTCCAGAAAGCTCGCATCTTCACGGCGCACGTCGATACCGCCGGGCTTGCTCTCGTCGGGGCGCAGGCTGAAGGCGACGATCTGGCTGACCACTTCCGGAAAGATGGTCACCAGATCGCGGTCGCAAAAGCTGAACACGGTGTCCAGGTGCATGGCCGCGCGGGACTTGGGCAGCCCGGCGACGATCACCCGCTCCACCGCCTTGTGCTTGAACAGGTTCAGGGCCAATTGGCCGATGGCCTGGCGCGAGGAACGCTCGCCCATGCCGATCAACACCACGCCGTTGCCGATGGGCATCACGTCGCCCCCTTCCAGGGTGGCATTGCCGTGTTCCTGGTCGGGGTCGCCGTACCACACCTGGAAATCGGCATGGGTGAACTCGGGATGGAAGCGGTAGATGGCGCTGGCCAGCAGGGTTTCCTGGCGCCGCGCCGGCCAGTACATGGGGTTGAGCGTGACGCCGCCGTAGATCCAGCAGGTGGTGTCGCGGGTGAACTGGGTGTTGGGCAGCGGCGGCAGAATGAAGCTTGAGTGGCCGAGAAAATCGCGGAACATCTCGATGGTCTTGCCGCCAAAGCTGCTGGGCAGGTCATCGGCCGACACGCCGCCGATCAGAAACTCGGCGACTTTGCGCGGCTCCAGGCTGCGCAGCCATGAGGCCACTTCGTTGACCAGGCCCAGGCCCACCTGATTGGCGGTGATCTTGCGCTCCAGGATCCAGTCCAGTGCCTCGGGAATGGCGACGATGTCGGTCAGCAGGTTGTGCATCTCCAGTACATCGATGTCGCGCTCGCGCATCTTGGTGACAAAGTCAAAATGGTCGCGCTTGGCCTGGGCCACCCACAGCACATCGTCGAACAGCAGCTCATCGCAGTTGTTGGGCGTCAGCCGCTGGTGGGCCAGGCCTGGGGAACACACCATGACTTTGCGCAGCTTGCCGGCTTCGGAGTGGACGCCGTACTTCACTTTTTCTGTGGTCATTACAGATCCTCCAGTGAACAACAGTTACAGGGTCAAAAAGCCGTCGTAGAGGCCATAGGCAGCCACCAGGGCGCCGACGACCACGGCGGTGAAAATCAGCTTCTCGACCGAGGTGAAAACCGGTTTGCCCACCTCGTGCTTGGCCTTGGCGAACAGGATCGCGCCGGGCGCATAGAGTAGGGCGGACAGCAGCAGGTATTTCACGCCGCCTGCGTAGAGCAGCCACACCGCGTAGAGCAACGCGACGGCGCCGATCAACAGGTCTTTCTTGCGCTCGGCCAGGGCGGCTTCGTAGGTTTCACCGCGCACCGCCAGCAGCAGCGCATAGGCGGCCGACCACAGGTAAGGCACCAGGATCATCGAGGTGGCGAGGTAGATCAGCGACAGGTAGGTGCTGGCCGAAAACAGCGTGATCACCAGGAACACCTGGACCATGGCGTTGGTCAGCCACAGCGCGTTGGCGGGCACCTGGTTGGCGTTTTCGCGGCGCAGGAACGCTGGCATGGTGTGGTCCTTGGCGGCGGCGAACATGATCTCGGCACACAGCAGCACCCACGACAGCAGTGCCCCCAGCAGCGAAATGATCAGGCCGACGCTGATCAGCACCGCACCCCAATGGCCCACCACATGCTCCAGCACGGCGGCCATCGACGGGTTCTGCAACTTGGCCAGTTCCGGCTGGGTGAGGATGCCCAGCGACAGCACGTTCACCAGCATCAGAAACAGCAGCACGGTGATAAACCCGATCACGGTGGCCTTGCCCACGTCGGCGCGGTTCTCGGCGCGGGACGAGAAAATGCTCGCGCCTTCGATACCGATGAACACCCACACGGTGACCAGCATCATGTTGCGCACCTGATTCATTACACTGCCCAGGTCGGGATTCCGGATGCCCCAGATGTCGGCGGTAAAAATCTCAAGCTTGAACGCAAACAGCGCGATCAATACAAACAGCAGCAACGGCACCACTTTGGCGACGGTGGTCACCAGGTTGATGAACGCCGCTTCCTTGATGCCGCGCAACACCAGCGCGTGCACGGCCCACAGCAACACCGACGCGCCGATCACGGCGGCAACCGTGTTGCCCTCGCCAAAGATCGGAAAGAAGTAACCGAGGGTGCTGAACAGCAGCACGAAGTAGCCCACGTTGCCCAACCAGGCACTGATCCAGTACCCCCACGCGGACGAAAACCCCATGTAGTCACCAAACCCGGCCTTGGCGTAGGCATACACGCCGCCGTCCAGGTCGGGTTTGCGGTTGGCCAGGGTCTGGAACACAAAGGCCAGGGTCAACATGCCCACGGCGGTAATCGCCCAGCCGATTAATACCGCGCCCACATCGGCACTGGCGGCCATGTTTTGCGGCAGCGAAAAGATCCCGCCGCCAATCATCGACCCCACTACCAGTGCAACCAGTGCACCCAGTTTTAGTTTTCCGCCCGATTCAGACATTGCGTCACTCCAATGCAGGAGAAGAGAGGCCACAGAATAATTGCGTGCAGGATTCAAACAGCTGATTCAGATCACTTCATGGGTACATTGCCCCGTGGGTAACGACGTTGAATTTAAAAGCGTTGGGCAATAGCCTGCCCGCAAAGGCGCGATACAGAGCCTTTTTACCCATTAGTGTTAAACCCTTTGGCGGGGCGTGGATGTTTGACGCTAGTCCCTTTTCCCAGATGTGCAAACTTTTAAGGCCGGTGTTGTGAAACAGGCCGCAGGCGGTTGGGTTAAATCAGCAAAGGACTAAAGAGCAGACTTATAAAGTTCGTTAAGTTATGAGGCGCTTGAATTTATTGGCTATAGCTAATGGGCGGCGCCGTTATTGTTTTAAAGAACGGCGTATCAAATAGTGTCATTTTGTTACTAGGGAAATCCTGAAGAAGACTTCCAAATATGGTGAAATACGCCGATCCCGTTG
>NZ_JBSVWN010000088.1:0-13970 GCF_054071325.1 Pseudomonas sp. SDO5215_S409
AAAGCGTCTATGGCTCGGCTGTCGAAACATAGTGGCCTACTTCAGACCATCCCTAAGATAGTACAACGGGCACGCTCACGCACCTGGATCATGCCGGGATGGGCCTGCAAAAAAAACAATAATACAAACCGCTATTTCCTTCCAAATCAACACAATACGACCTCTTTAGGTAGAGGCAATGCATTTTAACGGAAAGAGTTGCCACGGCAGAGGCACTCAGCGCAGAGCTTTGCAAGATGATGCCCCTCTTGCTGAACCGCTGCAAATCGCAAGGCAGAAGGAAGCAGTACGTTATCACCTGCCTGAAGGGGAGGAATCCAAACCTGATGAACGCTCTGGCCCGCTACTTGACCAGCCAAGAGCAACAGCCTTGCGTTTTGCCTTAAACAACCCACCCCACGCGTCAGCGGGCTCCACTTAACAAGCAATCTAAAACACCAATAGCTTGTTAAATCATCTTCACACTTAAAGACGAAAACCAACCGTGGAAATTTCCTAGGCATGCGTAGGAAATTTCCCACCCCCCTCGCAAATTGATATTCGCCAGCCTGTTATTTCGATTCCTGGGATTTTTCCTACATACTTAATCCGGCTCCGCTGGTAATTTTTAAATTTAATAGAAACCCGCTGAAACAATTTTCTGGAAAAACAATGAAATACGGCATTTTTTTGCTTCGTTTATCTGCGTTATAAGTTTGTCCGCTTATGCGGTAACCACGCAGGGTTCTCTCGTGATGTATTCAACTGAGCAGGATCAGGATTCAACCTGGACGAATAGCAAAGTGACTTATGCCAGAACTTTCGACGCCATGCTGCTAAATCGCGTCGAGAACGATGTCAATCCAAGCACTGTGTGCTACCAGACTGACGATGCCGAAGGAAGCTGTTATAAACTGAACAACGTGGGCGAGACATTAACTAAAGTGTTCCTAAAATCGGCAGAGGCTATTAAAGGCTTTTATCATTTTATCTCTGAAAGTGCCGGCACCTATGATGCCTATATCATCAAAATCCTGCTTAGCTGCAAATAACCTCGACCCAATGCTCTACAGAGAGTGAACATTCAAACGCTGTGGCGCAACACGCCATGCACCTTGCGTCGAACCCGCACCGTTTCACCCTCGCCCTTCCCCCGCGCATAACCGATCATGTGCATGCTCTGTGATATCACGCAGGCTTGATGACCATGTATTTGATGATAATGTGAGGCTCTCTCGCGCATCTCTGCCAGAATGCACGTCTTCAGGAACTTGCTCGGGACCTTCAGACACAAAGTATCGAATCGTCAAGAATCCGCGCCAACAGCGGCGGAAAGCCGTGAGAGCCGCATGAGGCAATAATGGCTGTCGATTTTCAAAGACTCATTCTAATCTACGTTTTTTGCACCTCATCTATAAGCTTTTGAGAGAAAATGCACCCCCAGCACAGGGCTATCACCATTTCTTTATGCGTAAACTAGTTGTTTTCACCTTTCTCATGACCTTGGTCGCCGGTGTCTGCGCCTACTTGATCTGGACAGAAAAACGCCCCGTGGGTCACTATCTTTCCGACCTACGGATCAGCCTGACCGTCAATGAGGGGGCCCCTACCGACCGTGGCAACCTTCTGGGCGTCCAGCCGCAGTTGTTTCCTGCCGATTACCAGAGCCTGGAACGCCTGCATTTGAAATTCGCCGCGTATTTGCAAAAGGCGCGCGACAAGGGCCTGATCAATGACAAGACGGTCGTCGTGTTGCCTGAACACGTAGGCACCTGGTTGATGCTGGGCGGCGAAAAAAACGAGTTGTATCAGGCCGCCAGCTTTAAAGAAGCGATGAACTGGCTGTCGATCAGCAACCCGTTGCTGTTTCTGCGCGCCCTGATTAGCGCCAAAGGTAACAATCGCATCGAGGACGCGTACCTGCGCATGAAGGCCCCCGCGATGGCACGCGACTATCAGATCCTGTTTGGCGGCCTGGCCAAGGAGTTCGGTGTGACGTTGGTGGCGGGCACCATCGCCCTGCCCAACCCCAGCGTCAGCCATGGGCAATTGCACGTCGGCCACGGCCCCCTGTACAACGCAAGCCTGGTATTTGGTCGCGATGGTTTTCCGATAGGCCAACCACAACGCCAGCTTTATCCGAGCTTGGACGAGCGCGGCTTTATCGAACCGGGCGACGAGCGTTCGATCAACGTGATTGATACGCCCGCCGGGCGCTTGGGCATCCTGATCGGCAGCGACAGCTGGTACCCGGCGAACTATCAGAAGCTTAACGAACGCGGTGCACAACTGGTCGCCGTACCGGCACGGGTGATCGGCCGCGGCACCTGGGAGAAACCTTGGCGTGGCTTTAAAGGTGTGTCAACGCCCTCAGAGATCAGCCTCAAACCCGAAGAACTCAGTGAAGGCGACGCCTGGCGCCGCCTCACGCTGATCAGCCAGCGCCCCATAAGCCAGGCCACCGCGGGTATGAGTGTGTTCCTGAACGGCCAGTTCTGGGACCAGGCCAGTGTAGGGCAAAGCTTTCTCAGCCATGATGGTCAGGTCTTTGCCGACGGCAACGCCCGTGGTGCGCGCTTACTGAATGTCTGGCTATAGCGATGAAGCAGACCACGATGCGCCTGGGGGATTTGTCGGTGGGTTTCGTCCACACCCTAGTCGATGCCATCAGCAGCCACGGCCTGGACCCGCAGCCGCTACTGCTGCAATACGGCCTGGACGCAGCACGCCTGGGGGAAGCCGGCGCCCGACTGTCCATCCCGCGCTACATGCGCCTGGGCCACGCCGCCATCCAACTGACCGGCGACCCGGCGCTGGGCCTGCGCATGGGCAAGCTCAGCCGCTTGAGCCAGATGGGGTTGGCCGGTGTCACCGCCGCCCAGGCCCCCACCGTGCGTGAAGCCGCCCGTACCCTCACCCGCTTCGAGGCGCTCTACGGTTCCAACTACCGCGGGCAATCGAGCTTTCATGAAGATGCCGACGGCGCCTGGCTGCGGTTCTATTCCATCAGCCCGTACAACGCTTACAACCGCTTTGTGGTGGACTCGATCATCGCGGGCTGGCTGCATCAGTTTTCGCAGCTGTGCCATCAACCGGTGCGGGCGCAGCGCATCGAGATCGAGTTCCAGGCCCCGGACTACAGCGAACGCTACAGCGAGTTGGGGGATTGCCCGATCCACTTTGGCGCCGACGCCAATCAGGTGCGGCTCAGCCAGCCCACCCTGGCGCTGCGTAACCCCGAACACTGCCCCAGTACCTGGCAATCGCTTGTACAAGTGTGTGAGAGGGAGTTGGAGCAATTGACGCGCACCCGCAGCCTGCGCGAACGCATTACTCGTTTGCTCGGGCCGATGCTCAAGGGTGGCCGGGAACCAGACCTGGAAGAAGTGGCGGCACGCTTGAAACTGCCGACCTGGACACTGCGCCGCAAACTGGCCGAAGAAGGCACCCGGTTTCGCGCAATTCTCAACGATACCCGCCGCGACCTGGCCATGACCTACATTCGCGACACCGAGCTGGCATTTGGCGAGATCGCCTACTTGCTCGGGTTTGCTTCAGCAGAAGCGTTTCAACGGGCGTTCAAACGGTGGAACAACCAGACCCCAGGGGAATTTCGCCGCAGTCAGCGGCATTCCACCTGACGTCTGTTCTTACAACTCGGTGGCATCGTCTGTCGGATCCAGCGGATCCAATTCAAAGGCCTGATACTCGAGCAGTTCTTCTTGGTAATCGTCCATCAGTGACTCCTTGTTTAATCAGAAGGTGTTGATTACTGACCTGCAACACCAGCCTAAAGTGCCGTCATGACGAAAAAATGTCTGCGTCATGACGTTCCTGCACTCAAGGATTAAACGTAGCAGCCTTGGACCGATTTAACCAAGCAAGAAAACACCGATACCGTTATTAACGTGCGGGCGTGGGTAACGGCGGAATCACTTCGGTCGGGGCTGGCAGCAGCGGGTTGGTCGGTGCAGGCGCCTGCAGCGCGGGCTCCTGCGGCGTGATCGGCTCCGAGGCCGCGGGGGCAGGCGCTGCAGCAGGCGCTACCGGGACAGGCTGCACGTCCTTGGGCACTTCGATTTTTTCCACTGGCGCAGTGGCCTTCGGCTCCGGCACACCCAGGTCCGCTTTCGGCGCTTCGGGCACATTCTCGGCAGCTTTCACTTCCTGTGGCAGGAACACGTCCACCAGCGAAAAGTAACGGTCGTAGAACTTGGACGAGGTGACCGTCTCGCTGGCCACCTTCACCATCGAGTCGTCGGTGGAACCAATCGGCATCGACACCGAACCCAGCACGCCCACACCAAGGCTTGCAGAGTTGTTGACCTTCTTCAGTGCATAACGGTCTTGCAAGGCATTGGCGAACATCGTTGCATGATTGTCGCTGCCGTCCTTGACGCAAACCACGTTGAAGCTGATCTGCAGGTGGGTTTCACCGGTCTGCTGGAAACTCTTGTTACCGCTGACCAGTTTGGGGTCGCTGCTGGTGATGATGTAACCCTGGCTCAGGAGTGCACGACGCGCCGCTTCACAAGCCGCCGAATCGCTTACGGGGTAGTTCCGGGAGAACGTGCCGGAGTCGTCGAAATTCTCATGGTCATAGATGGCGGTCTTGGGTGACGAGCAGCCCGCAACGCCCGCCAGCACCAGCGCGACCCCAAGGGTACGCAAGGGAAATGATATCGACATTGAAAATCCTGAGGAAAAACGGTCAGGGCGGTATTGTGCAACAGAACGCAGGTTTGGCGTGCGGATTCCTGTCGGTAAAGTTTCAAAGGTTTGCTCGACAACACGTGGCAAAAAAATCATTCGCCTGCGTACTCCAGGCAAAAAAAGACCCCGGCCTCTTCAGGTCGGGGTCTTTTTTGTCAGCCCGCTAACACCGTTAAAACTTCTTGATGTCAGCCTGGTTTTCCAGCTGTTTGCGGTACGCAGCGAAGTCCTGCTGGCCCACGCGCGAGGCGAGGAAGCGGCGGTACTGCGCTTTTTCGTCGTCGGTCGGCGCGGCCGCTTCGTTGACGCCGTTCAAGCGTACGATCACCACGCTGCCATCAGGCAGGGTTACGTCGGTGAAAGTCGGCTTGTCCTTGGCCGCAGGCTTGCTCATGCGGAACAAGGCTTGCAGCACGCTTGGGTCGACGCCTTCCTGGCTACGGGTAGCCGCTTCGGTGACTTTCCAGGCCTGGCCATCCACCGGCTGGGTCAGCGCGACCTTGCCGTCACGCAGGCCGGCAATCAGCTCCTGCGCGTGGGTCTTGGCAACCGCGCTGGCGCGTTCCTTGGCCATTTGCGCACGGATAGACGTGGCAACACTTTCCAGCGGCAACTGGGTAGGCTTGAGGTGCTCCTTGGCGCGCACGACCACCACGGTGTCCGGGTCCAGATCGATGGCGGTGCTGTTGGCACCCTCATCCAGCACTTCCGGGCTGAACGCAGCCGTAACCACGGCGCGGTTGGCCGCAATGCCTTCGCCGCCTTCACGGCCGAACGGCTTGGTGGTCTGCACGGTCAGTTTCAGGTCCGAAGCAGGCTGGGCCAGGTCGGAGGCTTCAAACGATGCATCTTCAAGCTGCTTGGTCGCTTCGACGAAACGCTGTTCAACCTGCTGGGTCTTGAGCTCGCGGGTCAGCTTGTCTTTGAGGCTGGCAAACGATGGCACTTGCGGTGCTTCAACGCCCAGCAGCTTGATCAGGTGCCAACCGAAGCTTGAGCGGACCGGCGCGGACACCTGGTCTTGCTTGAGCTCGTACAGCGCGGTTTCAAATGCGGGGTCATACACGCCGGGGCCTGCAAAACCGAGATCACCGCCATTGTTCGCCGAACCTGGGTCCTGGGAGAATTCCTTGGCCAGGGCCTCGAATTTCTCGCCCTTGGCCAGGCGCGCCTGGATCTCTTCGATCTTGGCTTTGGCCTGCGCCTCGGTGACCTTGTCGTTGACCTCAATCAGGATGTGCGCCGCGCGACGCTGTTCAGCGAGGTTGGCGGTTTCTTTCTGATAAAGCGCCTGCACATCCTCGTCCTTGACGGCAACCTGGTCAAAGAAGGACGACTTCTTGAGCTCCAGGTAATCGATCACCACCTGATCGGGGGTCATGAATTCTTTGGCGTGCTGGTCGTAGTAGGCCTTGACCTCATCGTCGGTGAGTTTCACCGCCGCAGGGTCAGCCTTGACGCTGACGGTCGCGAAATCGCGGGTCTGTTTTTCCAGACGAGCAAAAGCGAGGACTTCGGCGTCGGTCACAAAACCGCTGCCCGCAATACCTGCGCGCACTTGGCCGATGAGCATTTCCTGGGTCAGCATCTGACGAAATTGCATCCGGCTGTAGCCCAACTGGCGAATCACTGCATCGAAACGCTCAGGGTTGAACTGGCCGTCTACCTGGAATTCCGGCGTTTGCAGAATGACCTGGTCCAGTGCAGCTTCAGAGAAGGCAAACTTGGAATCGGCGGCGCCTTGCAGCAGCAGCTTGCGATCGATCAGGCCTTTTAGGGCGGCTTCACGCAGCAGTTTTTCGTCCAGCAGCGAGGCGTCGAAATCCTTGCCCAGCTGTTGCATCAACTGGCGACGTTGCATATCGACGGCCTGGCTCAGCTCGTTTTGGGTGATTTCATCACCGTTGACCTTGGCCACGTCCTGCTTGTTACTCATGGAAGCCTGAAAAATGGCTTCGATACCGGTGAACGCCATCAATGCGACGATGATCCCGATAATGGTCTTGGCAATCCAGCCTTGTGAATTGTCCCTGATATTTTGCAGCATGCGTCCCCCAGAAACGGTTGAACTTCAAAAATTAGGCAACCGTGGAGCGTGGGTAGAGTCCGGATAGAAGAAAGGCGCATCCGAGGATGCGCCTTCTCGTAACTGGCAGAGCGGACGGGGATCAAATCCATCACCCCGGTGTGCGGCCCCAGACACGTGGGCCAGCTTGCCGCTCCGCTGCCAGGCAGGACCTGAGTCCAACCCGGGTAGGCAAAGGCGAGAACGAAGCTTAGTTGACGGCTTCTTTCAGGGCTTTACCGGCTTTGAAACCTGGTTTTTTGGCAGCGGCGATCTGCAGCGCCTTGCCGGTCTGTGGGTTACGGCCAGTGCGCGCTGGGCGGTCGGTCACAGAGAACGTACCGAAACCTACCAGTACTACGGAGTCGCCGGCCTTCAGAGCGCCAGTGACGGATTCGATCACTGCGTCCAGCGCACGGCCAGCAGCAGCTTTCGGGATATCAGCGGATGCAGCGATAGCATCAATCAGTTCCGACTTGTTCACTCTAAGTCCCCTTATTTATCTATGAGTATGATTCTAAGTTTTTTTGGTGAAAGCAAAAACCAGTGCTGAATGGCCTACAGACACTTAAGAGCCGCTTTATAACAAGGGCTCTAAAAAGCTGTCAAGGAAGGCCCCCCGGCATATACCTATTAATGCGTGCTGATTCTTTCCTTAGCGTCAGACTCGCGTTTTTCATCCTTGGCAACTATCTCGGGAGCCACATCTGGCAAGGGCTCCGGCGCGTATTGCAGCGCAATTTGCAGGACCTCGTCAATCCATTTAACCGGTTTAATCTGAAGATCCTGCTTGATGTTGTCAGGAATTTCCTTCAGATCACGAACGTTCTCTTCGGGAATGATCACGGTCTTGATACCACCGCGGTGCGCTGCCAACAATTTCTCTTTAAGGCCACCGATGGCCAGCACCTGACCACGCAGGGTGATTTCGCCAGTCATGGCCACATCGGCGCGCACGGGAATACCGGTCAAGGCCGATACCAACGCCGTGCACATGCCGACCCCGGCACTCGGGCCGTCTTTGGGCGTGGCACCTTCGGGCATGTGGATGTGGGTGTCATGCTTTTCGTGGAAGTCCAGGGGGATCCCCAGGCTCTTGGCGCGGCTGCGCACCACGGTTTGCGCGGCTGTGATGGATTCGACCATCACGTCACCGAGGGAACCGGTCTTGATCAACTGGCCTTTGCCCGGGATAACAACAGACTCGATGGTGAGCAATTCGCCCCCCACTTGCGTCCATGCCAGCCCCGTCACCTGCCCCACCTGGTCCTGCTGCTCAGCCAGGCCGTAGCGGAATTTACGCACGCCCAGGAAGTGCTCCAGCGAGTCAGCCGTTACCTTCACCGAGAAGCGTTTTTCCAGCGCATGTTCCTTGACCGCCTTGCGGCAGATCTTCGCAATCTGGCGCTCCAGGCCCCGCACACCGGCCTCGCGGGTGTAGTAACGAATGATGTCGCGGATAGCCTCGACCTCAAATTCGATCTCGCCTTTTTTAAGGCCGTTGGCCGAAATTTGCTTGGGCGCGAGGTATTTGACGGCAATGTTGATCTTCTCGTCTTCGGTGTAACCCGGCAGACGAATCACCTCCATCCGGTCCAGCAAGGCTGGCGGAATGTTCATGGAGTTGGAGGTGCACAGGAACATCACGTCGGACAGGTCGTAGTCGACTTCAAGGTAATGGTCGTTGAAATTGTGGTTTTGCTCGGGATCGAGCACTTCCAGCAGGGCCGAGGCCGGATCGCCACGCATGTCACTGCCCATTTTGTCGATTTCATCGAGCAGGAACAGTGGGTTGCGGACCCCCACCTTTGTCATCTTTTGAATCAATCTTCCTGGCATCGACCCGATATATGTACGGCGATGACCCCGGATTTCGGCTTCATCACGCACGCCGCCCAGGGCCATGCGCACGAATTTGCGGTTGGTCGCATTGGCAATCGACTCTGCCAGCGAGGTTTTACCCACACCAGGAGGCCCTACCAGGCACAACACCGGGCCGCGAATTTTCTTAACGCGCTTTTGCACGGCGAGGTATTCGAGGATGCGTTCTTTGACTTCCTCAAGACCATAGTGGTCGGCATCGAGGATATCTTCGGCGCGGGACAGGTCCAGGCGAACCTTGGTTTGGGCCTTCCACGGCACCTGCACCAACCAATCGATGTAGGAACGAACCACGGTGGCTTCGGCCGACATCGGCGACATTTGCTTGAGCTTGTTCAGCTCGGCGGTGGCCTTGGTCAGCGCATCTTTAGGCAGGCCAGCGGCATCGATACGCTTTTTCAGCTCCTCGATCTCGTTGTGGCCTTCTTCGCTGTCCCCCAGCTCCTTCTGAATGGCCTTCATCTGCTCATTCAGGTAGTACTCGCGCTGGCTGCGTTCCATCTGCTTTTTGACGCGACCGCGGATACGCTTCTCGACCTGCAACAGATCGATTTCGGCATCCAGCAAGGCCAACACGTGTTCTACACGGGCCGACAGGTCAATGATTTCGAGGATGTCCTGCTTCTGCTCGATCTTCAGCGCCATGTGGGCGGCCATGGTGTCGACCAGGCGGCTTGGCTCATCAATGCTATTGAGGGAAGAGAGCACTTCTGCGGGGACTTTCTTGCCCAGTTGCACGTATTGCTCGAACTGGGACAACAGGCTACGCACGAACACTTCAGACTCGCGCTCTGGCGCGTCCACTTCATCGATCAGCGCCACTTCAGCGCGCAGGTGGCCGTCCACCTCCATGAAGCGCTCGACGGCGCCGCGCTGCTCGCCCTCAACCAGCACCTTGACGGTGCCATCAGGCAGCTTGAGCAGTTGCAGTACGGTAGCAATGGTGCCTACGCGATACAGGGCATCTTCGCCAGGATCGTCATCGGCAGGATTTCTCTGGGCCAACAGCAGGATCTGCTTGTCGCCCGTCATCGCGGCCTCGAGGGCTTCGATAGACTTCTCGCGCCCCACGAACAGCGGGATAACCATGTGCGGATACACGACGACATCACGCAATGGCAGGAGAGGCAATTCAATGGTGGTCTTCATGATTTCGCCTCTATGACAGATGAAAGTAAGCTTGAAGCCAAGATGGGGGCTGCCTGCAAAAAAAACAAGCTTAATGCCAGCAGTTAAACGCAGTAAAAACAAAGGGGCCCCGAAAGGCCCCTTGGTTGATCCGACGGCGCAACGCTTACGCGTCTGGCGCAGCCTTGGCAGCGGGCTCATTGTTCTCGTAGATGAACAATGGCTTGGACTTGCCTTCAATAACGCTTTCGTCGATCACCACTTTACTCACGTCGGTCACCGACGGGATTTCGTACATGGTGTCGAGCAGTACGCCTTCAAGGATCGAACGCAAACCACGAGCGCCAGTCTTGCGCTCCAGCGCACGCTTGGCCACCGACTTGAGTGCATCGGTGCGGAACTCGAGGTCAACGCCTTCCATTTCAAACAGCTTGGCGTATTGCTTGGTCAGGGCGTTTTTCGGCTCGGTCAGGATCTGGATGAGTGCAGCTTCGTCCAGCTCATCCAGGGTCGCCAGGACCGGCAGACGGCCAACGAATTCCGGGATCAGACCGAACTTGACCAAATCGTCAGGCTCGACTTCACGCAGGGACTCACCGACTTTCTTGCCTTCTTCCTTGCTACGCACTTCTGCACTGAAGCCAATGCCGCCACGGGTGGAACGGTTTTGAATCACCTTTTCCAGACCGGAGAATGCGCCGCCGCAGATAAACAGGATGTTGCGCGTATCAACCTGAAGGAATTCCTGCTGCGGGTGCTTGCGGCCGCCTTGTGGCGGTACGGAAGCGACCGTGCCTTCGATCAGTTTCAACAGAGCTTGCTGCACGCCTTCGCCGGAAACGTCCCGGGTGATGGAAGGGTTGTCAGACTTGCGCGAAATCTTGTCGATTTCATCGATGTAGACAATGCCCATCTGGGCCTTTTCAACATCGTAATCGCACTTCTGCAGCAGTTTCTGAATGATGTTCTCGACGTCCTCACCCACATAACCCGCCTCGGTGAGGGTGGTTGCGTCGGCGATGGTGAACGGAACGTTCAACAGGCGAGCCAGGGTTTCTGCAAGCAAGGTTTTACCCGAGCCTGTAGGACCGATCAGCAGGATGTTGCTCTTGCCGAGCTCGACTTCGTCATTTTTCTTGTCACGCTGGTTCAGACGCTTGTAGTGGTTGTAGACCGCTACCGCCAAAACCTTTTTTGCACGCTCTTGACCAATCACGTACTGGTCAAGGATGCCGCTGATTTCTTTAGGCGAAGGCAATTTATGCGCACTGCTTTCGGCCTGTGCCTCCTGCACCTCCTCACGGATGATGTCATTGCACAGGTCGACGCACTCGTCGCAGATAAAGACCGAGGGGCCGGCAATCAACTTGCGTACTTCATGCTGGCTTTTGCCACAGAAGGAGCAATAGAGCAGCTTGCCGTTGTCCTCGCCGTTGCGGGTGTCAGTCATTCGTTCGATCCAAATCCGATAGGCTTGCAACACAAGATGAAGGCTATTGCGGGCTTTTTCAAGCCCGCCGGTGATCGGACACGCCGACCAGCCTTATTTTGAGCGGCTTATATTAAGCGGGGCGCTTTTCGATCACTGCGTCGATCAGACCATAGGCACGGGCAGCTTCAGCACTCATGAAGTTGTCGCGATTGGTATCGCGCTCGATTTCTTCCAGCGTGCGACCGCTGTGCTTGGCCATCAAGGAATTGAGACGCTCACGAATGAACAGGATTTCCTTGGCATGGATCTCGATATCCGAGGCCTGGCCCTGGAAGCCACCCAGCGGCTGGTGAATCATCACGCGCGAGTTGGGCAGGCAGAAACGCTTGCCTTCGGCACCGGCCGTCAGCAGGAATGCACCCATGCTGCACGCCTGACCAATACAGGTGGTCGACACGTTTGGCTTGATGAACTGCATGGTGTCGTAGATCGACATGCCCGCTGTCACCGAACCGCCGGGAGAGTTGATGTAGAGATGGATATCCTTGTCCGGGTTTTCCGCTTCAAGGAACAGCAGCTGCGCACAGATCAGGTTGGCCATGTAGTCCTCTACCGGGCCCACCAGAAAGATCACTCGCTCCTTGAGCAGGCGCGAGTAGATGTCGTAGGCGCGTTCGCCACGAGCGGACTGCTCGACAACCATCGGGACCAGGCCGCCAGCGGCCTGGATATCAGAGTTCTGCTGAATATAGGAATTACGGAACATGCTCTGCAGTTACTCCCAAATAGTCATGTCTTGAAAACGCATAAGCCAGCGCGAGGCTGGCTTATGGTTGTATTTCCAACGAGTTGGACAATCAGTCGGCTTGTGCTGCTTCGGCCGGCTTGACTGCTTCTTCGTAAGAGACCGCTTTATCGGTCACCTTAGCCTTCTGCAGAACAGTATCCACAACTTGTTCTTCAAGCACAACCGAACGCACTTCGTTCAGCTGCTGGTCGTTCTTGTAGTACCAAGATACAACTTGCTCAGGCTCCTGGTAGGCCGAAGCCATTTCCTGGATCATTTCGCGAACGCGGGCTTCGTCAGGCTTGAGCTCGAACTGCTTGACCACTTCAGCCACGATCAGGCCCAGCACGACGCGGCGCTTGGCTTGCTCTTCGAACAGCTCGGCCGGCAGTTGGTCAGGCTTGATGTTGCCACCGAACTGTTGAACGGCCTGCACGCGCAGACGGTCCACTTCGTTGGACAGCAGCGCCTTAGGCACTTCAATCGGGTTGGCCGCCAGCAGACCGTCCATGACCTGGTTTTTAACCTTGGACTTGATGGCCTGGCGCAGCTCGCGCTCCATGTTCTTGCGAACTTCGGTGCGGAAGCCGTCGATACCGGTTTCCTTGATACCGAACTGGTTGAAGAACTCTTCGTTCAGCTCTGGCAGCTTAGGCTCGGAAACGGTGTTGACCGTCACGGTGAACTCGGCGGCTTTACCGGCCAGGTCCAGGTTCTGGTAGTCAGCCGGGAAGGTCAGGCTCAGAACGCGCTCTTCGCCAGCTTTAGCGCCAACCAGGCCGTCTTCGAAGCCCGGGATCATGCGGTTGGAACCCAGCACCAGCTGAGTACCCTGGGCGGAGCCGCCAGCGAACACTTCGCCGTCAACCTTGCCCACGAAATCGATGTTCAGCTGGTCTTCGTTCTGGGCAGCACGGTCAGCCACTTCAAAACGGGTGTTCTGCTTGCGCAGGATTTCCAGCATGTTGTCCAGGTCGCTATCAGCCACGTCAGCGCTCAGGCGCTCTACGGCGATAGAATCGAAACCGGCAACGGTGAACTCAGGGAACACTTCAAACGTTGCAACGTATTCCAGGTCCTTGCCCTTCTCCAGCACTTTAGGCTCAACCGAAGGTGCGCCAGCCGGGTTCAGCTTTTGCTCAACCACAGCTTCGTAGAAAGAAGACTGGATGACGTCGCCCACTGCTTCCTGGCGCGCATCAGCTTCATAACGCTGACGGATCACGCTCATTGGCACTTTGCCTGGACGGAAGCCTGCGATCTTGGCCTTTTGGGCAGTCTGCTGCAGACGCTTGTTGACCTGAGTCTCGATGCGCTCAGCCGGCACGGTGACGCTCAGGCGGCGCTCGAGAGCAGAAGTATTTTCAACAGAAACTTGCATGGATATTCCTCGTTGCACAGACGTTAGCCGGCCATTTCCGACCCCAATCAAGGGCATGCATTCTAGTGGGTCAAACTCAAGAAGTCACCCTGCTGAAAATGCACGAGAAAACAGCCGGTAATTTATCGGTACGAATGCACGAATGCGCTTCGCCCCGGTGACAAATACGATCAATCACGCCAGGGCTCTGGGCCAACCCTTCTATATATAGAAGCCTTCGCCGACCCTCCTCCTGGCAACCCATTCAACAGTGGGCAAGGCAGCATCATCGGGAAACATAAAGACGACGAAACGCCCCGCCTCGCAGCCCGAAACCCGCGACTGCAACAAAACTCAAACGCTATAAACGCAAACGGCACAGCCCTTTTTCAGGTACTGCGCCGTCAATCGCTATCAGATAGCTGTGCCCATCCATCAAGACTGGATTGACACCATACGTTCAAAACCGGCAGCGATTCTAACGCCAAGGTCTTGAGAATGCTTGTTTTTTCGCGACACAAAAGATCGCGCAAAAAAAAACGCCAGGCTGATCAGCCTGGCGCTTTCAAGAATATGGGGTGGACGATGGGGATCGAACCCACGACAACAGGAGTCACAATCCTGT
>NZ_JBSVWN010000089.1:0-13847 GCF_054071325.1 Pseudomonas sp. SDO5215_S409
GAGGCACTTGAAGCCGTAGTCAATAAGTAAATTATTTCGAAAACAGTACACTAGCGCTCGCAATACATAATAATCGTAGAGTACAAGAGAGGTTAATTTATGGAAGCGTTTCTAGGCGGCATCGTCACCATTTTTTAAAATCTAGATCTGATGGAACCTTTATTGCGATGTTGACCACTCACTACTTTAATTTCTGAAAGTTAAAAGGTGAATTTAAATGGTGAGAATGCCTCCCTCAACAGGTTATTACAATACTCAGGTAAATTCAGCTGCACAGGAAGGTAGCAGTTCGCATGCGGGTGAGTCTCTTGAGTCAAAGGCCAGGGCAGTGTATGAAAATGAAAGACGCTTTCATGGTACTGATGCCCAATCTGCCAGCAGCATAAAAAACGATGGCTTTAAATCGGGTAAGAAAACGGCCTACACCGATGCAGACTCCACTCCCCATCATTTTATTACTGGCGACAAAAATGTAGCCCGTAGCTTTGCTTCTACACACGGGTTACAAGCAGCATTAATAAGGACATTAGGGGCTCATACTAATAAGCATGCGAAGTTTGAGCGTGATCCGTTTATGCGGGACCCAACGACGCTAAGAACCAAAGATGATATAAAGCCTAAACATGTTCTTGGCGGAAAAGGCAGAGCGTCTGGCGACAACGCCGAAGTGTTCAGGAAGAGGCTCGATGATGCGGGTATTAAGGTAGGTAAGTCTGAAGCTAAAAGACTGCTCGATGAGGTGGAATCTGACTCCGATAATGACTTTTAAAGAAGCTTCCAATTAGCCGGATATTTTCCGGCTATTGCATCAACAGCCCTTACACACACAAATGCCAAGGCTGGGCGGCGGCCGTAGCCATACCACCCAGTCGCTTCCATGGCTATACGTTTGCTTGAGTTGCCACGGTACGCTGAAGTTCTTTAAGGTTTTCCAGTAGCCAGGCGGTCTTTTCCGGCTCTATCCCTTGGTCGGCCAGCGGCTGTAAATGGCCTTCAAGCTGGGCAAGAAACGCGGGTTTATCGGGCAGCCCAAACTGGTCGAAATGACTCATGAGTTCATAAGCCAAATCCAGTTTGACAGGGGCATTTTTTAAGTTGCCCATGGTTTGTAGCGCTGAATGGGCGTGTTCATCCGTCAATGGAAAATTGGGCGACAAGGTATTAAGTGCAAAGTCATGCAGCAAGTTGCCTGCGTATTTAAGTGTGCTGGTTTCCATGATCGTATCGCCAATACGTTGTTTTTCGCTGGGCTTGAGCGGCATCAAGGAAAGCTTCTGTATTGCAGTGCCCAGTACCTCCGTCAGCGCTTGCTGCTTGTCTCGTTTTTGAGCCAACTCGCCGAAGCTATACAACGGGTCTATCGTTGCGGCCATGCCGTGAATGGCGTCGGTTATCCGCTCCAGCCCTGCTGCGTGTTGCTCGCCGGGTAGGCGGGCGATGCCGTAATTGAACAGTCCTTTGACAAGTTCAATCGCTTTGCCCGGATCGGTTTCGGCGACACTCGCTAGCGCATCATATAAATGATCCAGCTGTTTTAAATCGGGTTGGGATGCCGATTGAAGATGGCTCAGGCTTTTTACAAACTCCATCGCCACGGCTGTCTTGTCCAATGCTTTGGCCGAGGGCAAATGTTCAAGTAACGTATCCAGCGCACCGGTGTGTGGGGCGTGGCGCAAGGTTGACCAGGCTTTTATGGCTGACGGGCTGGCTTTGATACTGTTGGTCTGCGCCATGGCCTCGCGCAACATCGCGCCAGACTCGGACAATGCCAGGCGGTCAGGCGCTGCCAAGTGGCTTGCCACTTCACTGACGATGTCGGGGTTGGCGTTCTTCCAGGCGCCATTGAAGCCTCGGGGCATTCTCTCGGGGCGAGAGGATTCAGCGCTTTTTGAAAAACGGGCTTCTTGCGTTGATGAGGCGCGGGGCTTGGCTTGTGGCGCGTCCGGTCGAGGGGGGGGGGGCGGGTTGAGCGCTTGGTGCACGCTCGGGAGCGCGAGGCGCTGAAGCGCTCTCTGCGGGAGGCTGAGCCGCAGCGGGCTGGTGGTTTATTCCGAAGAAAGCTCTGATCGAAACCATGGTGACGCGCGCCTGTAAATAGATGGACATTCGTTGTGAGTGGTGTCCACGCGGTTTTGGTTCCCTGGCGGGCAGCGGCGCATGTGCGGCAGAAGTGGCACGAGCCTCTCTAAAAAAGCTGTATAATGGCGTTTTGCCTTCTCTGTGTTTGAAGGATAAAACAATCGGTTGAACCAGAGAGGTGCCGTACTTGCTATTTAAAAAGACCGTCGTAAAAAAGAAAGCCCCGTTGCGTGTGCTGGAAGAGCCGTATGTGATTAATGTATTCATGCTGTTCGTTTCGCTGGCGGCGGTCTTGATCATTGTCCTGGTGTTTTACGCCTACATCGAAATGTTCGGCACACTTCGCCAGGTCAACAGGGAAGGGTGGGGGCAGTTTGGTGATTTTATCGGCGGGCTCACCAACCCTCTGCTGAGTTTCTTGGGGTTGCTGGTGCTGCTCAATACATTTTCAATGCAGCTTCGCGACTCCAAAAGAACCTCGGAGTCGATACGCAGGCAGTTGGAAGTCAGTGAAAAAGAAAAGTTTGAAAATACCTTTTTTAAGCTGGTGGATCGCTTGGACGCCTACTCCGAAGGTTTCTTGCGAGTGGCGGATGACAAAGGCGTGCTCCACGTACAAGTGCTCAGGAATTTGCTCAAGGTCGACCAGGTCGAGCTGAATAAGCTGAGTTGGAAAGAGGGGCTTGAAAAATCCCAGGCATTGACGGCCGAGGTGGTGTCCCGGGACTTGGACCGTTTGAGTTTATACACGCGCAAGGCCGTACAGTGCCTGAAGTTTTTGGATGCTTCAGCGTTGTCCAACCGCGACAAGAAGTTTTATATCGATTTTTTCCGCGATGCCTTTCATCGCTATGAGTTTTCGCTGTTCTTGTCGGTGATCTTTGTCAAACACCCCGATGTGGTGCACTTGGTGCGGCAATACAAACTTGCTCAGAGTATTCGGAGCGAATCGTTTTGCTCGGTGCATGTTGCAAAGATTTTTTCAGAGTTGGATATCTCGGCGGTTTATCCGCGTGCGGCCAATGCCCGCGTAGATTGACGTTGTGCCGCTGAGACTCCGTTGGCAAACGCGCAACCCTTCAGGCGCTGCGCGTCGTTAAACAAGCCTCAAGCCACGCGCGGCATGTACTGGTCGCGCACAAACAGCACTTCAAATCCTGCTTTCAGGATGTTCCTGTAAGACGGGCCCGGCGCATCGCCGGGAGCGGGGTGTCCGGTTTCGACATGGATACTGGTCACGCCCGCTGCCTGCGCATCTTTCACCCGTCGGTCCAACAGCAGACGCTGAGCGCCGCGCCCGCGATGCTCGGGCAGTGTCGCCCCCACGCCAAGCCAGGCCAGGCCGTCTTTGACATACAGGGCGCCGACGCCAACAGGCGTCTGGCCATCGCACGCAAAATACACGGTCCAGTCCGGCCGCCCTGCAAGCTGCCCGAACCATTGGTCGCTGCCCGGCGCAAAGCCAAAGGCGGCTTGAACCACTTCACCTGCCAGTTTGCGCTCGTCGCTGGACACTTCGCGAACGGTCAATGGGCTTTGCGCAGGCGCCACGCGGTCGCCGCTGTAGTAAAAACGGGCAATACCACCGCCGCTGACGTGCAGGCCGGCACGGGTCAGCCAGCCCGGCAATTGTTCTGGCTGGGCGTTCGGGTCAACACTGATGTTGTAGGGGGTATTGGCGTAGCGGTGTATCCAGTCGAGGTTTTCTGCCAGTTGCGCTTCGGTCAGGGCTTGCGAAACGCCGACTTTCAGCACGCGATTGAACAGCGACATGGGCATGCCTTTGTGCGCAAAGCAGGTTCCTCCGGCGAGACGCTCGGTACGCAGTTGATGTTCGCGAACATAGGCTTCAGGTGCTGCGGCAAACATGTCCAGGTACGCCAGTTCTTCGATGTGCTGAGCGTCTGTGATCAGTGTCAGGGGGCTATTGTGAGACGGTGTATGAGAGGTCATATCGACGTCCTAGGGGTGTTATTAAACGTGCAGGTTCGATTCACAACGCCTGGGCTGGCCCCTTTATTCCGCGCCCCCATGCCCTTCCAGGGTTTACTCCTGGCAGGCTGAAGGATCTTTATACGTGTGGCACCACGCCGGTTTCAGCAGGGCCCTGCAGGCGGTATCGTACTTCGCGCGTAGCTTTGCAGTGCTGGCCGCCGTCATCGGGCCCGGCGTTTCCTTGGACAACTGCGTCATGTTGACCGCCACGGCTTCCTGGTTTTCGGGCGAGAAACCCGCGTGATTCAACAACGCATAAGAGGCTTGTGACGATTGTTTGCGGCTGATGTCCGGTTGATCGCCTGCGACAGAAAGCACTTCGTAGTAGGCAGAGCAAAGCAGGTCGCGGTCTTTGGACGTGTCGGCCTGCGCTGCGATGGGTAGAGCGCAAAGCACGGCGCAGAAACTGGCGAATACAACACGACGTTGGAGCATGGGGAGTATCCATTCAAATAGGCGAAAGGGGACAGGTTGGTGAATTAAACCTGCCCCCTTTTCGGACCGTTCTCACGTCTATGCGTCGGGTCTTATTGGCTCAAGGCGTAAAAGGGGTCATCAGGTCGGTGCGGATAATAACCTGAGTTTTAGAGTTCGACAGGTCTGGCTTGCCTACGCTCCTGCCTGTATACGTCAGCCAATCAACTTGATTGCCAAGGGCGGTGCTGATCCGGCCTTCACCTTCATTGGTCCACTGTGGGCAATCTTTAGCGTCTGACTGGAACCACAGAACGGGCGCATGCGTGCCCATGGCAAACAGGCAAAGTTGGGGTGTTTGTTTGCGGGTGATGGGCCCGGTCTGATATTGAGCCGGAACCACTACGTCGTCCAAGAGCTCGGCCTGGGCCATTAAATCGGCTTCTTCTTCCCAGCGATGGGGGTCGCCCGATTCCGCGCGTGGGTTGACAAGCAGTGTCATGGTGGAGCCATCCGGTTGCTTGACACCAAAAACGCCGCTCTCTTTGTTTGTGTCCTGGAAGACAAGCTTGCCGGAAATATAATCCGTGGCGGAGGCAGACAACGGTGCTACAGCAATACACGCTATAAACACAGTAATGCATTTGATGTGTCGGTTTTTTAGATTGGACGGATTGTTTTTTAGAATGCCTAACATGCTTTGCTCATTATTTTAAGTGGGGGTGGCCGTTTCAGCTGCTTCCAAAGGGGCCGACAGCAGAAGATTCGGCGGGCGCAAACGTAGCATAGATAAATACACGCGCAATAGCATGGGTGCTCGAAATGACATTGATTTAGTTAAACTTTTTTTGCTCCGTTGGCGCGCAGTGATTATTTAAAAAATGCCTTGCTAACGATTAAGTGTTTTCTTGCAGACGGGGTGTCTCTATTTAGGTGAGGTGCGCAGTAGTTAAATAGGTTAGTGTCTTTCGCGCAGGAGTATTAACTAATAATGTTTTCAACTAAGGCGACGATTAGTGTTGCGTGAGTCAGTTTTGCCGGAAAGGCGACGATGCCAGAGGCGGTGCCCTCATGATGCTCGTCGCCCGGCCATCAATTGCGCACCACCCCGTTATCACAACGGCTAAAAGCTGTCCGTCGTCCTGAAGTCACTGCTACTGCTGGACCTCGATGGCGAAGAGCTCCCACTGGACCAGCCACCCCCCGCGCTGAACGGCACGGGCCTTGGGCTGGCAAAGGTCTGGCGGCTGGCTGCCTGGCTGCGGCGCACCACCTGGCGGCCTTGGTTGAGCAGGTCGATCACGTAACCCAGGCTCACGTCTTTGGCCATGTAGCGCCTCATCACGTCCTCAAAGTTGGCAGACAAATCAAAGTACACATCGGGCCCGGTAAAGATGTCCTTGCGCAGGCCGCGTTGCAGTTCCTTGGCGCGTCCGTAATCGCTTTTGTGTTGCTGGATTTGCGTCTGGATATCGCCGATCTGGCCGTGCAGGGCGTTCAGGCTCGCACACAGCACCTGCAATTGATCGACGATCAGGTCGTCGGCCGCGTCGGGCGTGGCGTTGGCCATGTCGATCAATTGCCCGATGCTGCGTTTTTTCAACTGATCGGTGATGCGGCTGCGAGCCCGCTGGAAGTGCGGATCTTCGTTGCACGCATAGGCCGCGAGTTGTTGTTGCAGGCCGTTGGCCTGGCGCTTGACGGTATCAACGTCGGCTTGCCGGGCTTGGGCATCGGCGATCAACGCGTTGACGCCCAGACGCTCCCGCGCTTGCAGCAATTGCGCGTCGACCGTTTCGCTCAGTGTGCGGATGAGGGTTTCACGTTCGGCCTGCAAGGCTTCGTTGCGTTCACCCATCGCGCGCAGGTCCAGCTCGTTTTTACGGTTGGCCAGGTAACGGACTTTGTTTGCCAGCCACGTGTCCATCCAGCGGTTGAGGCGGTTGCGCCGGTATCTGTCGGTGCCAAAGGCCTGGTTACGCAAGTAAACGTAAGCCGGGTTGGCGTCGAACGTCGGCAGTTTCTGTGCGTATTCCTGACTCAGGTCGGCGTAGCTGTCGGCATGCTCGCGTTGGGCGGCGTGGGCCAGGTCCAACTGTTCGGCCTGGCGTGCGTAGTGCGGGTCTTGTTCCAGGGATTCACGCGCGCGTTGGTCCAGGCTGTCCAATCGGGCTTGCAGGCTGGCTTTGTCGTCCAGCGCGCGGGCCACTTGCTGTTCGATCGCTTGCAATTGCTGCTGAAGCCCGGCCTGGGCCGCCTTGCGTTCCTTGAGCATCAGGCTCACGAGCTGGTCTTGAGGCGCGCTCTGTTCCAGTTGCAAGGTGGCGATGTTGCCCAGATGGGTCAGGATCTCTTGCTCAAGCGCAAGCTGTTGCCCGCTGTATTCCGGCAATTGCTGCTCTGCATTGCGCAGCATCAGTTCGATGTTGCGCGCGTTGCGTTCGGCGAAGCCGAGGAGGGTATCGGGGGTCATGGGCTCACCACTCCAGAATGGTTTCGACCGGGTGCATGACCCGTCCATTGAAGGTCATCGACAGGCGGTCTGCGGCCTTGTCGCCCAAGGCCCGCTCATTGATGTGGCCGTCGTCGAGTTTGTCGGCCTTGACCTTGAGATATTCAGCGCGGCTCACCCGCACGGCGAATTGGCTGGCCCACACGCGTTGGCCGGTTTCGCTGCTGGTGATCGGCAGCCGGGCCGGGTTTCCCGCCTCATCACTGGCTTGCGTGACCAAGTACCAGCTCTTGCCCTGGGTGGCGCCTGCGTCGTCGTTGCACTGCGAATTTTTGTAGCAACGCTCTACGCCAGACTTGACGCCGGAGCGATCAACGATCTGCAAGGTCAGGCGCTTGGCGGCGACGTCAAGGGCGTAGCCCAGTGTGTCGAGTTGCGTTTGGGCACCGGCGTGATCGAACTGCTCGATAGCGGCTTTGGCCTGCGCGGCGATGGTTTGCAACAACTGCTTGTCGGCCGTTGGCAGGTGGCTGGCCGCAAGGGCTGCGCTCAACCGGCCGAACTCGATGGCCAGCGGTTTGACAGCGCTGACGTTGCCCAGCAAACCCTGCAACTGCGTGATTTGCCGCTGGGTAGTCTCGAGGCCCTGGGTATCGGCGTTGGCCAGCGTCGACGCCGCCTCTGCCCAGTGGGCGGGCAGGGCGGCGAACAGCGGTGCACCGGCGAGGTAAGCGGGATCTTGTTGCAACTGGTCCAGTTGTGCACGCGCTTCGAATATCGCCGCACTGTCGTTTAGCGCCGTGTCACTTTGGGCCAGCAACGGGGCCGATAGCGATGGCTGTTCCAGCAGTGGTTGCGCCTGGGCCAGCCAGCCTTGCGCACGGGCCAGCAACCGTTCGGCCGCAGGCTCGCGGTGATGCGCCGCCTGTTGTTGCAAGGTCGCAAGACGGGCCTGCTGCGTGGCCAGGCTCGCGTGGCGCTCGGCCGTGGCGGTTTGCTCGGCGGCAAGCGCTTTTTGCGCGTTCTTGAGGGCGTTGTCTTCTATGACCACCTTGCTGCATTGCACCACCAGTGCGGCGATGGCCACGTATTGCAGCAGGCGGACGGCCTTCTGGCGATGGATAAACACAGCGGTCCAGAGCCGGTCCGTTGCGCTCAAGGGCGGCGCTTCAAACGTCAGGCGGCGGGCGAAAAACTCACGCACGCCCTGGTCGATCTGGGCGTCGGTAAACGCGATGTTGTTGCTCTGGTAGTACTCCCGAATCCGCGCCGCCACGGCAACACGCCGTTGCGGCAGGCTCAAGTGTTCGTCCACTTCCATCTGCTGGTGGCGCAACTGGTCCACCAGTGCCATTGCGCCGAGTTGCTCGGAGATCAACACGTTGTTCATCAGGCAGCCTTGGTCAACAGCGCCGCGAACTTGCGCTTGGCCTCTTCAACGGCATCGGCAATGTCGCGCGAGGCATTGCTGGACTCGGTCCGATAGGACTCGGTCAGGCCGTGCATGTCTGTCTGGAAGGTGAGGGTGGCGTCCGCCAGGGCGCGAACCGAGTCGACCTTGAGGGTGGCGCCATAGCTGGCCTTGACCGCGGCTTCCAGCTGTTGATTGCCGGTGGTGCCCAGGGCTTCGAGGCCCTTGCTGATGCCCTCGGTGGTGGCGTTCAGCGTGTGCGTGGCTTCGGCCAGGCCGCTGTTGCTGGTGAACGACACCGCAAGCCCTGTCAGTACCACTTCATTGGTGGAGAAAAACGACACCATGCGCTGGTACTGGCGTTCTTTGATGACGTGCACCTGGTTGACGCGGGCAAAGACCATTTCGGCGGTGTTGTAGCCCACCTTGAGGTCGTCGGCGATGTCCTTGACGATCTGGTAGCGCTTGTCCTCGTCTTGCAGGGCGCGCACGGCTTCGTCGCGATGCAGCTCCAGGGCGGCGCGCGTGGCCGGTTCCTGGGTTTGGGCAGCGCTCACTTGAGCATTGGCCTCGTTGAGGGCCAAGGTGCGTTGCTCCAGCGCCTGGCCGGCCAGGGCGAGCACTTGCTGGGCGTCGACTTCGGCCGCTTTCATGGCCATGCGAAAGTCCAGGTAGGCCTCCAGGATCACGCTTTCCCGGGCGATCTGGTCATTGGCCGCCTTGCACACGTTCAGGTAGTTCTCGCGGATGTCGGCGAAGCGGCTGGGAATCGAGCCGCGGCGCAGGTTCATCCAGCCAAGCTTGAGCTTTTCCAGGGTGTCCAGGCGCCCGTCGTCCATCCAGCCCGCCATGGCGGCGGCGTCTTCGCGGATGGAGGTGAAGCTTTGGGTGATGTCCATGAACCGGGCGGAAATATCCATGCCGGCGATTTGCTCGCGGACCACGCTGTTAAAGGTGGTGGACTGTTGCAGGACGGCGGCGATGGCAGTGACTTTGGCGGTGTCGTATTGCGCCACGCGGTCCAGCAAGACCAGCACCGGTGCGTCTTGAGCGGGTTGCAAAAGGTTGATGCCCAGGGTGCGCAGGCCGGTGATAGCCCGTTCCAGGTAGTTGCTCATCGAGTGTCCCTTCATGATGTGTACACAGCAGGGGCGCAAGTATACCGATCAATGAAGGCAAACCAATGGCAGTTTCATTGGAGCCAGAAAGGATCATCCTGTAATTTTTGCTGCGGTATTGAGCCTTCAATCGTGTAGGCCCTCTGTGTTTTTGGTGAAGCCTGATGTTCGTGATCCTTGCTGTAGGTGTGATGGTTGCCGTTTGGGTGTGGTGGACATACCCGCGTGTCGGCAGTGTGTTGTTCACCGTGATTGCGGCAGTGGAATCGCGGCGCGCGCGCTTGAAAGACGTTCGCGTGCCCATCGCGCGGATGACCATGGCGACCTACCAGGGGGGGAGTCACCGTGACCGGCCACCGCTGCTGTTTATCCACGGGTTCAGTGCGGACAAAGGCGTGTGGTTCGGTTTTGCGCGCCACTTCACCCGAGACTTTCGCGTGATCGTGCCCGACTTGGCCGGGCATGGCCAAACACCGTTCGAGCGGGGCGGCGACTACAGCATCGCGGCTCAAGCGCAGCGCATGATCGAACTGCTGGACGCGTGTGGCATCGACCAGGTGCATGTGGTCGGCAGTTCCATGGGCGCCTACGTCGCCACCTGGCTGGCCGTGCATTTTCCCGGGCGGGTGCTGTCCCTGGCGCTGATCGGCCCGGTGGGGGTGCACTTGCCACAGCCCAATGAGGTGGAAGCGTTGGTCAATAGTGGAGACAACCCGTTCCTGATCCACACCCGTGCGCAGTTCGACCGTTTTTTTGCCATGACCATGGCGTCGCCACCTTGGATCCCGGGCGTGTTGCTGGCGGCGGAAGCGCAAAGTTACATCGAGCGGCGTCTTGAGCTGGAAGAAATTTTTGCGGACTTTTCCGGCAGCCCGCGGCTGGAACCCTGGCTCAAGGATGTGAACATTCCGACGCTGCTGCTGTGGGGGCGCGAAGACCGAATGGTGCCGGTGGCCAGCGCGCGTACCTGGATCGAGGGCATTCCTCACGCGCAATGGGTGTGTTGGGACGGGGTCGGGCACTTGCCGATGGTCGAGCGGCCAGATGAGGCGGCCGCGCTGTACCGTGAGTTTCTTGGCTGATGAATACGGTTTTGAGTGCAGGTGGCCTCCATTGACGACCTTCAGGGGCCTGTAGCATGCTCGGCGCTGCTTGTTCAGGCCTGCTACGGGATGTTGCGGCACGAAGCGATTGAACGGGATTGGGTTCAAAAGATCGCTTTCAACCTTCCTATCCGAGATGTCCGAACGTGATCCTTCCACCCTTTGGTCGTCGGGGTTTTTCAGCCCTCGTCTTTACCGTCGCCATGGCATCGGCCGGTGTCACCCAGGCCGCCAGCCCCGAGCCGCAGGTGGGCATTCGCGCCATCGAAACGGCTTACCACCCGTTGCTTCAGGAACTGGACCAAAGCCGCGGCGCCCGCCCCAATGACGCCACGCGCCAGCGCATCACCACCGCGGCCCAGGCATTCGTGCAAGCGATCAAGCGTGATGGCGGCGCCCGCGACGACCTGCTGACCGATGTGAAAAACATCGTTGCGTCCCTGAGCGACGGCAGCTACAGCGCGGATGGCAGCATCAACGCGTTGCGTCGGGACGCCAAAGGCAGTGTGATCGATGCTGGCACCTGGAACCCGTCTTTGTCGGGCACTGCGCTGGCGCAGCCGTTCGGTACACACCTGAACCAGACCGGCGAGGGCGATTGCGTCGGTATCTCGGTGGTCAGGGCCTTTGCCAATACCCAGGCGGGCGCGCAGATCCTGCGCAAAGGCGTGACCACCAACGCCGACGGCAGTTTTAACGTGAGCCTGCCGGGCGACCCGCAGCATGTGTATCACCTGCCGGCCGCTGGCCTGGACCAATACGGCAAGGGCGACCCGGCCGCTGCCGCCGTGGTTGGCGCAATGTTCCAGTACTTCAAGAAAGACCCGTCCCAAGGTGCGCTGCCCACCAACAAAGTGATGGAACTGCTCGCTGGCCAATATGGCGACCATGAGCGGCTTCCCGACGCTGCCAGCACGCCGCAGATCATCACCGACTTTTTGCTGAAAAACGCCAATGACGTGGGCACGCGTGCGGCCATCGTATTTGGCGGTAAGCCGGCCCGTAACGGGGATTGGACCAACGGTGACGGGCATGCCTTCGCCATTATCCAGATCAACCCGGCAACGGGCATGCTCAGCTACACCAACCCGTGGAACGAGGGCGTTCAGGTGCGTACCATCGCTATCAGCGAATTGGCGCAGCAGGCGGCGGGCACATCAGCGGACTTCGAGAAGGTGAGTTTTCACGCCGCGCGCTGACGCCGGGGCCTAGAGCGGCGAGATGGTGGCGAGCATGCCAATGGCGATGGTCAATGCCAGAAAGCCACACAGAAATAACGTCATCTTAGCCATGAGGCCTCCGAAATGAACGGTCCGGCAGGAACACCCCTGTCGGGCTCCACGGCGTGCCGGGAGTGGGCTTATTGTCGGGGCGGGGCGTATTTCGGTACAGCGTCAGTTAGTGCGTAAAAAAGCGTATCAGATGAGCAGGATGGCGCCTGCGCCGCCTGTGTCCGAGCATGTATTTTCAGCGGCTCAGGGAATAAACAGCGGTGCAGCGCCGTTCTGAGTTATGTGTAGTCACCGTGTTCACTTTTTTATAGAGGCAATGCCATGTTGGGTGTAACTGATTACGGCTCTTTTGTAGTGTCCTTCATCATCCTGCTGCTGATTCCCGGACCCGGAAACCTGGCGTTGATCACCTCCACAGGCAAGGGCGGCTTCAAGGCCGGGATGGCGGCGACTCTCGGTGTCATGATGGGCGACCAAGTGTTGATGTGGCTGGCGGTGGCCGGCGTTGCGGCCATCCTGCAAACCCATCCCGTGGTGTTTCATGCCATGCAATGGTTGGGCGCGGCTTACCTGGCCTGGCTGGGCGTGAGCCTGTTGCTGGCCAAGCCAGGCGCAGCGCCCATCCTGGAAATCAAGCCTCGGCACTACCTGCGCCAGGGGATGACCATTGGTCTGCTGAACCCCAAGACCATTATTTTCTACATGGCGTTTTTTCCGCTGTTCATTGACCCTGCCAGTAACCCCGGCATCGAAACCTTCGCGCTGATGTCCGCCACTGTGGCCACGTTGACCCTGATCTACGGCTCCATCGTGGTGACACTCACCGGTTTTCTTGCCAACCGGTTGCGCGCCAATCAAAAGGTTTCCCAGGCGTTGCAAAAACTGGCCGGGGTCTTCCTGATTGGTTTTGGTTTGAAACTGGCGGCCATGCGAGCGTCATAAAAACGCGGCAGTGCTCACCAGGGTTGGCTATTCTCCACCCACACATGGCCAGCCATGTGTGGGTGTAGGGCTGTTTTTAATCCGGGCGAGCGGGGAATGAGTAAAACATTAGCGGCGCTGTCGTTTTTGATGACCCTGGTCTGGGTTTCAGTCGTGATTGCGGTGATGACCTACTTTTCATAGCGATGCCGTTGGCCATGTGCCGAGGGGCGGGGTGGGTGTCTCGACGCGGTGGGATTTGCCTTCGAGGTATGTAGATCACTGATCTGGCGAGCTTTTTTCTTGCACGGCCAATGAATTTTTGTGTGAAAAAGACCGCTTGCAAACTTGCGTCAGGGGGGCTGGATCTATATATTCCCTAGCCTGCTGCAACGCGCTGCCGCCCGAATGGCGAAACTGGTAGACGCATGGGACTTAAAATCCCCCGCTCGTAAGGGCGTGCCGGTTCGATTCCGGCTTCGGGCACCATGAATATCAAGGGCTTGCATGACATACATCATGCAAGCCCTTAGTTCTTTTTTCCGCAATCAAAAAATCTTTTCCGCAATTCGTGACCGTTAGTCACCTCGTAGGGGTGACCTTCATGCCCTTTCGCATACGGATGTACTGTTCTGTCATCCCTACGGTGGTGTGCCCAAGTTGGTCTCGAGCTTCTCTGATGCTCCCTGTTGACTCCTCTTTATCCGTGGCCGCTTTTGCTCGTAGGTCGCGCATCTGAAATTCTGCTTTTGGAATCCCGGCTGCTTCCCTGGCGTCATCGAACCTTTTTCTGAGCATGCTGGTCGTCATCGGCTGCCCAGAGTCGATTACTACCAGGCGTGTTGATCTGATTTTCTGTCCGGCCTTTCGCGCCATGATTCGATCTATTACGACTTTGAGCTCACCAATGATTTCGATCCTTCGTTTAGCCCCAGTTTTGCCTTGCTGGACGGAGAGCTTTCCGTCGTTTATGTCGCGCTCATCCATCTTCAATGTGTCAGCGACCCTCTGGCCTGTTAGATAGAACAGGTCCAAAGCATCTCTTAATGGTTGATCGGCATGCTGGTTGTAGTGGTCTAATGAAACCGGACACCCATTTAGGCGAGAATGCTCGCCATAGAG
>NZ_JBSVWN010000090.1:0-12883 GCF_054071325.1 Pseudomonas sp. SDO5215_S409
GGCGCGAGCTGACCAGTTCGATGTCGAAACAGAACGGCTGGTTGAGGGCTTCGCGGCCGACGAAACTGAGCACTTGCAGGTCGGTGGAGATGCCCTCGAGGGTGAGGGTGATGTGGGTGGCGTTTGCGTCCAGCATGTTTTGAGTTCCGTCCTTTGAACGATCCGTGGATTGGATGGTGCGGCAATGAATGCGTTATCTCAATGCAAAAGTCCCTTCGAGACGCTTCCTCCGGCATTTCAAAAAATGCCCTACGGACTGATCCCACGGGGGCCGGTCAATTCTGTAAAAACACCACATAACCGCGAAACCATGCGCTGTCTTTTAAGTACTTCGGCGCCTGCCACTCGCCGCCCTGGATCAGGCCAATCTTGAACGGCAGCCCCAAGCGGTTCAGCCGCGGCAGGTATGCGGCGTAATCGGGAATGCTGTGGCGCCCCTGGTAGGTCTGCACCACCACTTCGTCCACCACCCCGTTGAGTTGGGCGATGGCGGCCGGGTCTGCGTTGCTGCTCCAGTCCATCAGGCCCGTGATGCTCAGGCGCAGGTCCTGGGGCAGGCGTTGGCGCAGGTCACGCAGGAACTGGGCGTATTCGTGCAGGTATTGGGTGCGGGCGTCGAAGTCGATCTGGATGCCAACCACCGGGTTGCCCGCGTCGCGCCAGCGTTGTACCTGGCCCAGCAGTTGGCGATAGACCGGCTCCGGCCAGCGCAGGGTGTGGGCGCGGTACACCACCCAGACGTCGCCCCGGGTGATGCGCGGCACGCTCATGCCCTGGGCGATCAATTGCACACCGCGCCCGGGCGTGCGGCGGGTGGCGTTGATCTGGCCTTGCAGGATGTACAAGGTCTTGGCCTGCTTGAGCACCGGCTGGGGCGTGACGCCGCTCCACAGCCAGAAGGCGTCGTAGTCGCTCGCGTTCACGGCGCCCAGGGCCGGGGTGGCCAGCAGGAGCAGGCACAGCCAGAAGCCTTTCATCGCTTACCAGTAATACTTCAGCGATTGGCTCCAAGGGGTGTCAGAAAAATTGCCCTTGAGCTGCTGGAACCATTTTTTTCGGACGGCTTCACTGGCCTCTTCGCCACCGCAGCTGTTATAGCCCGACGGCGCGTAGCAGTTGATGGCGCGAAACAGGGCGTAGGCCTTGTCGTGACGCGGCGCCTTGGCGTTGGCGATCACTTGCCGGTAGCCGTCCAGGCGCGACCAGGGTTCACCTGCAAACTGCGAGGCCGTGCTGCCCAGGCTGCCGGCCGCGCGGGGCTGGTCCAGCGGCATGCTGTCCAGGTTGTTGCGCAGCACGAATTCACCCAGGCAATTGAGCGCTTGCGGGTGTTTGCTGTCGGTTTGCAAGGTGCTGGCGATCTGCGTGACGCTGGGGCAGGTGTAGCCGGATTGCGCCTTGGCGCCGTCCCACTGGAACAGCCTCAAGGACTTCCCACCGGCATACACGTAACCCAGGCTGGTGCCCAGCGTGTCGTCGGGCGCCGGGGTGGGCAGTTGTTTGACGTCTTCGGCGAAAGTGGCGAACTGGCTATGCAGCAGGTCTTTGTAGAGCAGCACGAACTGGGCGGTCTGGCGCTCCACCGGGTCCTGCGCCTGGGCGATCTGCTGGCGCAGCAGCTCGGCGCCCGCGACGCTGCGCAGCAGCAGGTAGCGCACCGGTTTGGCCGAAACCGGCGAGTCGGCGGCGAACACCTTGCTCAGTTGCCCGCTGCGCTCGTAGTTCAGGGCCAGGGCCAGTTCCAACTGGTCGCGTTGCAGCGGTTGCCGGGCCCGCGGCAGCAGTTTGAGCCAGAGCGCTTGGGCGCCGTTCCAGTCTTGCCGGGCTTCCAGGGCCAGGCCGCGCAGGGTCTGCTGGCTAAAGGCGAAATAATCCAGGGTGTCGGGAATATCGGCTGGCAGCAAACTCAAGGCGCTATCGGGCTGGTGCTCGACGTACAAGGCGAACGCCGCTTGCAGGTAGCTGTAGAGCGCGGGCTCTTTGGCAAAGACCGGCTTTTGCGCGTCGAGGGCCGCACGGTCGAGCAGCGGCGGGTGGCCGTCGCGCATCAACATCAGGTCGCTGAGGGCCAGGATCAACGGGTTTTTCACCGGCGCCACGGTGGTGGTCAGCAGCTTGGCATCGAGCTCCTGCACCAACGCGTCCAGCGACACGTTGCGCTGGGCGCCGTCGGCCTGGGTCAGTTGCCAGGCGAATTCGTCGGCCAGCGCGTCTGGGTCGGGCGTCAGCCAGTGCACGCGGCGCAGCAGCCCGCGGGCGCTGGCGCTGTATTGGCCCTGTGGATACGTGCTCAGGTAGTCGTTGAAGCCGGTTTGGGCCTGCTGCAGGGCGGGTTTGTCCACTTTGGCGAGGTCCGGCATGCCGTACGCGTCGAAGGCCTGTTGCTGGGCCTTGTTCAATGCGTTGCGGGCGCTCATGTAGCGGGCGGTTTCCCGCAACCAAGGCAGGTCGCTGTCGCCCGCCTGGGCAAAGCCTTTTTGGGCGTCGTCAAAGCGCCCGCTGTAAAAATCGCCCGCCGCGAGCAGGTAAGCCCGCAGCTGCACGCCATGGGGCGATTGGACTTGTTGCAGGTCGCCCAGGCTGGCGTTGTCCCATGTGCAGGCCGACACCATCTTCACCCGGGCACCGGCCAGCACTTGCTGCTCGGCCTTGGGAATACCCGACTGCACCACCTGGCGCACGAACGGCAGGGCACTGTCATCGGTGTTGCTGCGACAGCGACTGCCTTCGCCGTTGAGGAAGTCCAGCCCGGCTTCACTGTAGGGCTGCTGGGTGATCGCCAGCCCGTTCAATATCTCGCTCAGCGCAGGCCCCGCGACATCGGCGTGTTCGTCGGGCTCCTCTGGCGGCGGCGTGAGGCGGTAGAGCGGGAACGGCACGGTGCCGAAGCCTTCGTCGAGGTCTTGCTGGTTCAGCGCATTGGGGGCCAGCGCCAGGGCCTTTTTGTCGGCCAGCAGCAGGCGCAGGTTCACCCGGCTGTCGTTGCCGGGGTTCAGGAAGGGTAGGTTGCTGCACGCGTTCAGGCTGTTGCGTGACACCCTCCAGTCGGGGTAGCACGAATCGTCGCCACTGGCCTGGGCCTGCACAGAAAAACCGGCGAGCAATGCCAGCGCCAAAGGTGAGAGAAGGCCGATGCGCATGAAGTGTCCTTGTTCCTGAATCCATGGAAGGCGGCAATCATAGCCTGATCCTACAAATGCGGCGGTGAAGCCCTGCGCAAAATTCAGATTTGTCCGACTGGCGGATGGCAGCTCAATTACTTGTAAAACAGCAGGCGAATCAGGGGCTTTTGACCTAGAGTGGCGCAGGGTTCGCGCAAGCGCAGGTTTGGTTGAGAGTGAGGAAGTACAGGTGCGACGCTCCGTGGCGGAACAAGACAGTAAAGTCGGGGCATTTCCCGCGCTTAATTCGGGGCTTTGGGAAGGGGCTGGCTGGATGAGCCGGTTGTGGTGGCTGCCCATCCTGGTGCTGGCCGCCGCGCTGCGTTTTTACGGCCTGACCGCGGCGGCGGTCTGGGGCGACGAGGCCTCCAGCCTGTTGCTCAGCGAATACGCACTGGACGATTTGTGGTTCCATGCCGCGCACGACGTGCACCCGCCGCTGTATTTCGCCTTGTTGCGCGGCTGGATCGGGCTGTTTGGCGACGGGATCTTCTCGGTGCGCTGCATGAGTGCCCTGCCGGGCGTGGCGGCGGTGGGCCTGGGCATCTGGCTCACCCGCCAGGTCGCCACCCGCCGCGCCGCCGTGCTGGCCGGGGTGTTGCTGGCGATATTGCCCACCGCCGTGCGCTACAGCCAGGAAGTGCGCATGTATTCGCTGCTGGGCCTGTGGCTGCTGGGCGCTACGATTGCGCTGGTGTATTGGGTGCGCCAACCGCAACGAACGCGTTACCTGGTGGCCTATGTGCTGCTGATGACCGCAGCCTTCTACACCCACTATTTCACCGCCCTGTGCGTGCTGGCGCATTGGAGCTGGCTGGCGCTGCTGCGCCTGCCGCAGGCCTCGGGCGAGCGTCTGGTGACGCGGGCGGCCTGGTGGTGGGCGAACGTTGCGATCGTGCTGTTTTACTTGCCCTGGTTGCCCGAACTGCTGGACCTGGTGCAGCACGTCGAACAACTCAAGGTGGGCGGCGACATTGGCTGGGAAGACCCGGTCAACCTGTACTCCGTGCCCACGATGATCTGGCAGTTTCTGATCCAGGACGAAGGCGACCACCTGTGGCGACCGCTGTTCGTGGGATTGCCGCTGGCGCTCATCGCCCTGGTGGGCGTGACGGCCTGGCATGACCGCAGCCGGTATCGGTTCGGCTGGCTGCTGGCGCTGTTTTTCCTGCTGCCGCTGTTGCTGGTCTACGCGGTGTCGTTTATTTCCCCGGTGTACATCGAGCGTTACCTCACGGCCTATGCCATGGGCTTGCCCATCATCGTGGCGCTGGCCGTCGACCGCCTGCCCGCCCGGCTGCGCAAAGCGGGCGTGGTGCTGGTGCTGCTGTTTGCCGGGGTGGAACTGGTGGGGGTCAAGACCAACGCTACGGTCGATGCACAAGACCAGTTCAACTTCGTGGCGCAGTTCGTCAACAACGGCTACCAGGAAGATGACCGCATCGTCATCAGCGACATGCTCTGGTATTTGCCCTACGTGTATTACGACGAAACCGACGCCCAGTTGCAGCTGTTCACACCGCCCAAGGCGGACGGCACCTCGACGCGCCCCAATGCCTACGGCTTTGGCACCCTGGTGGACCAGGACGGTGGGCGTATCTACCTGGACCGCCTGTCGGCCTTGCCGGCGGGCATCCGGCGCGTCTGGCTGATCAGCGCTGCCGACGGCCCGGACGAATTCGCCCCATTGCCCCAGGGGTGGCAGCCGCTCGGCCAACACGACGGCGGCGGCGCGCGGGCGCGGTTGTTCGTGGTGTGCGGCGGGCCGGAGCCTGTGGAGGGGTGCCGCTAAGGCGCAGGCGGGTTGAAAAAATCTGGGCTTTAAACGCGCCAGTGAGTTTTTTCTGAGGTCGGGCCAACCCCTTATCGGCACCCCTTCCTGCAACGGTAGGCCCGAGCGATTCAATGGGCTTGTTTGCACCAAGCCCCTGAAGCAAAGCCCGGCGCTTCATCCCCCTCTTGCGCCGGGCCCACGAGGGGCGGCTGGCATCACCCATCATCACAAGCCCGCCGGTGCGCCGAAGGAGGGCGCCTGCTTACTTTTGCCCGACACCTGCTTTACTTACCGTCAATAAACCCCCAAGCAAATTTGTTTCAAAACTTGACGACTTTGGATCCACCGCTCATATTGATAGTTAGCAAACTAACAGTGTGCGAACAATCCCGTGACCCAGACCCTCGAACAGCTTCAGATGCACATCAGCAGCAGCATGGTGGTGGGCGCGCGCACCTGGCGCAAAATCTGCCAGACCACGCTGGTGAGCTACGGCATTTCCGAAGCCTGCGCGGTGCCGTTGCTGATGATCGGCCGCCTCGGCGACGGCGTGCATCAGGTCAAGGTCGCCCAGGCGTCGGGGATGGAAAGCCCGTCGCTGGTGCGCCTGCTCGACCAACTGTGCAGCGCCGGCTACGTGTGCCGCAGCGAAGACCTCCACGACCGCCGCGCCAAGGCCCTGAGCCTTACCCCCCGTGGCCGCGCATTGGTGCACGACGTGGAAAAACAGCTGGTACGCCTGCGCCGCGACGTGTTGGCGCATATCGCCCCCCAAGACCTGGAAGCCGCGTTGCGTGTCTTGCGCGCCTTCGAGGCCGCGCAGAGTGTGATGCCTTGAACGGTTTCTTCACCGGCATGCCGCCCGCCCGGGACTGGTTCTACGGCGTGCGCACCTTTGCGGCCTCGATGATCGCGCTCTACATCGCGTTGCTCATGCAGATGCCGCGCCCGTACTGGGCGATGGCCACCGTGTATATCGTCTCCAGCCCGTTTGTCGGTCCTACCAGTTCCAAAGCCTTGTACCGGGCCATCGGCACCTTCACCGGCGCGGCGGCTGCGGTGCTGTTTGTACCGCTGTTTGTGCAGACGCCTTACGTGCTGGTGGTGGTGATCGCCCTGTGGACCGGCATTCTGCTGTTCCTGTCCTTGCACCTGCGTACCGCCAACAGCTACGCGCTGATGCTGGCCGGTTACACCTTGCCGCTCATTGCCCTGCCCACGGTGGACAACCCCCTGGCGGTGTGGGATGTGGCCGAGGCGCGCACCGAAGAAATCTTCCTGGGCATCGCCGTGGCGGCGGTGGTGGGCGCGATGTTCTGGCCTCGGCGCCTGGCGCCGGTGTTCGATGACGCGGTGGGCAAATGGTTCGCCGACGCCCAGCTCTACTGCCAGCGCTTTCTTGAGCGGGACGTGCAAACCGACGAAATCAGCACCCTGCGCGGCGGCATGGTCGCCACCTTCAACACCTTGGAGCTGATGATTGGCCAACTGCCCCACGAGGGCGCCCGCCCGCAGACCGTGCGCAATACCCAGGAACTGCGCGGGCGCATGATCCACCTGCTGCCGGTGATGGACGCCCTCGACGACGCCATTTACGCCCTCGAACACCGCGCGCCCGAATGGCTGGCCACCTTCACGCCGCTGCTGGCCGCCGCCAGCCAATGGCTGCAAGACACCCGCGAGCACGCGCCCGTGGAAGGCTGGCGCGCCCTGCGCGAACGCATCGACGCGCTGCAGCCCCAAGGCGAAGCGCTGGATGACCGCCACACGCTGCTGTTTTCCAATGCCCTGTACCGGCTGGCCGAGTGGGTGGACCTGTGGCAAGACTGCCGCAGCCTGCAAGCCGCCATCCAGTGCGAAAGCCAGGACAACTGGCGCGCCGTCTACCGTCACTGGCGCCTGGGCCGCCTCACCCCGTTCCTGGACCGGGGGCTGATGTTCTACTCGGCGTTTTCCACGGTCAGCGCGATCGTCGTCGCCTCGGTGCTGTGGATTTTACTGGGGTGGACCGACGGCGGCAGCGCGGTCATTCTCGCGGCCATCGCCTGCAGCTTTTTCGCCTCGATGGACGACCCGGCGCCGCAGATCTACCGGTTCTTTTTCTGGACCGCCATGTCGGTGCTGCTGGCCAGCCTCTACCTGTTTCTGGTGCTGCCCAACCTGCATGACTTCCCGATGCTGGTGCTGGCGTTTGCCGTGCCGTTCATCTGCATCGGCACGCTCACGGTGCAGCCGCGCTTTTACCTGGGCATGCTGCTGACGCTGGTCAACACCTCGTCGTTCATCAGCATCCAGGGCGCCTACGATGCCGACTTCCTGGCCTTTGCCAACGTCAACCTGGCCGGGCCCGTGGGGCTGTTGTTCGCGTTTATCTGGACTCTGGTTTCCCGCCCGTTCGGCGCAGAGCTTGCCGCCAAGCGCCTGACCCGCTTCAGCTGGCGCGACATCGTCAGCCTCACCGAGCCCGCCACCCTGGCCGAACACCGCAGGATGGGCGTGCAAATGCTCGACCGCCTCATGCAGCACCTGCCGCGCCTGGCCCTCACCGGGCAGGACACCGGCATCGCCCTGCGCGAAGTGCGCGTGGCGCTCAACTTGCTGGACCTGCTCGCCTACTCGCCGCGTATCTTGGGCGTGCCCCGGGTGCTGCTCAACCAGGTGGTGGAGGGCGTGGGCGCCTACTTCAAGGCGTGCCTGAAAACCGGTGAACGCCTGCCGCCGCCCAGCGGTCTGCTGATGACCCTGGACCGCACCCGCCGCGCGCTCAATGGCCAGGGCCTGCAAGGCGAGGACGACACCCGCCTGCACTTGCTGCATGCGTTGAGCGGGTTGCGCCTGTCGCTGTTGCCTGGCGTGGAGTTCACCGGCGGCGCCGAGCGCGAAGCGCCGTTGCCTGATGGAGCACCGTTATGATCGGCGATCTGGACATCAGCGGGGTGTTCCTGCCCACGTTGCTGGTGCTCATGGGCATTACGTATGGGGTGTACCTGGTGGTGCACGGCGTGTTGACGCGTGTTCACTTCTATCGCCTGGTCTGGCACCGGGCATTGTTCAATGTAGGGCTCTACGCGCTGTTGCTGGCGGGCGTGGACTCACTCAGCCGATACCTGATGACATGAAAAAACCTTTTTTAACCATTGGCCGCGTGGTCCTGACGTTATTGGTGGTGACCTTTGCCGTGGTCGTCGTGTGGCGCATGGTCATGTACTACATGTTCGCGCCCTGGACCCGTGACGGCCACATCCGCGCCGACATCGTGCAGATCGCCCCGGACGTGTCCGGGTTGATCCAGCAAGTCGACGTGCAAGACAACCAGCCCGTAACCAAAGGCCAGGTGTTGTTTGCCGTCGACCCGGACCGCTTCAAGCTTGCGCTGCGCCAGGCCCAGGCCGCCGTGGCCGACCGTCAGGAAACCCTGGCCCAGGCCCAGCGCGAGAACAAGCGCAACCGCGGCCTGGGCAACCTGGTGCCCAGCGAGCAACTCGAAGAAAGCCAGTCCCGCGTGGCCCGCGCCCAATCGGCGTTGGCCGAGGCGCAGGTGTCGGTGGACGCCGCCCAGCTCAACCTCGACCGCTCGGTGATCCGCAGCCCCGTGGACGGCTACGTCAACGACCGCGCCCCGCGTGCCCAGGAATTCGTCACCGCCGGGCGCCCGGTGCTGTCGGTGGTGGACAGCAACTCGTACCACATCGACGGCTATTTTGAAGAAACCAAACTGGACGGCATCCACGTGGGCATGCGCGTGGACATCCGCGTGATCGGCGACAACGCCCGCCTGCGCGGCCATGTGCAGAGCATCGTTGCCGGTATTGAAGACCGTGACCGCACCAGCGGGTCCAACCTGTTGCCCAACGTCAACCCGGCGTTCAGCTGGGTGCGCCTGGCCCAGCGGATCCCGGTGCGCATCGCGTTTGATGAAGTGCCGGCGGATTTCCGCATGATCGCCGGGCGTACGGCCACGGTGTCGATCATCAACGATCAGGCCCACGACGGAGCCCAGCCATGAAACAACTGCTTGCCACCGCCGGGTTGGGCTTGCTGCTGTCGGCCTGCCAGGTGGTCGGGCCGGATTACCACTTGCCCGACAAGGCGGCGGTGAACCGCGGCGACCTGCAAGGGCCGCTGGCGGGCGAGGGCGGCAACGTCGTCTCGGCGCCGGTGCCGGCCGACTGGTGGAAGCTGTACAACGACGCCCGCCTGGACGCCTTGGTGCGCCAGGCCCTGGCCTCCAACACCGATTTGCGCGTGGCCGCCGCCAACCTGCAGCGCTCGCGTTACCAGGTGCAGCAGGCCGAATCGGCAGGCGGCTGGAGTGCCGGGGCCACGGCCGGGGTGGAGCGCTTGCAGGAGTCGGGCGAGGCCTATTTGCTGACCGAAAAAGTGCCGGTCACCAACGTGGGCGATGCGGGTATCACCACTTCCTATCAGTTCGACCTGTTCGGCACCTTGCAGCGCGGCATCGAAGGCGCCAAGGCCAGCGCCGACGCCACCCAGGCCGCCGCCGATACGGCGCGCATCACCCTGGTGGCGGACGTGGTGCGCTCCTACACCCAAGTGTGCGCGGCCAACGAAGAACTGAAAATCGCCCAGCATTCCCTGGACCTGCAAGCGCAGGGCACGCGCCTCACCCAGCAACTGCGCGACGCCGGGCGCGGTGATGAAACCCAGGTGACCCGGTCGCAAACCCAGTTCAAATCCCTGAGCGCGGAGCTGCCGCGTTATGAGGCCGCGCGCCAGGCCGGGTTGTTTCGTTTGTCGATGCTGCTGGCCAAGCCCGTCGACCAGTTGCCCGCCGGCACCGGCACATGTGCCGAGCTGCCGCACATCGCGCAATTGTTGCCGGTGGGCGACGGCGCCGCGCTGCTCAAGCGCCGCCCGGACGTGCGCCAGGCCGAGCGCCAATTGGCGGCTGCCACGGCCAGCATCGGCGTGGCCACGGGGGCGCTGTACCCCGACATCAGCATCGGCGCGACGGTGGCGACCAGCGGTATTCTCGACCATCTGGGCGAGGCGCGTACCAACCGCTGGGGCTTTGGCCCGTTGATCAGCTGGAGCGTGCCCACCAACGGCGCCCGCGCCCGCATCCATGAAGCCGAAGCCGCCACCCAAGGCGCGCTGGCGCATTTTGACGGCGTGGTGCTCAACGCCATCCGCGAAACCCAGACGGGCCTGGCGCAGTACACCGCCTTGCTGCAACGGCGCGACGCCCTGGCCGACGCCGAACAGTCGGCCGAGCAAGCCGCCGACCAGACACACCGCTTCTACCAGGCCGGCCGCGCCTCTTTCCTGGCCGACCTGCAAGCCACCGGCAGCCACACCAGCGTGCGCGCCCAATTGGCGGCGGCGAACACCCAGGTCGCCATGAGCCAGATCGACCTGTTCCTGGCCTTGGGCGGCGGTTGGGAAAACGGACGAACGCAAGCGCCACAACCCGGCAAACCCTGAGCTGATAGCTATGCTTGGACTGGCGGGCTCCCGTGATGGCTCGCCAGTCTCGATTGCGTTGCTCATGGGGATTCCAATAATGAAAAACCCTTATGCTCCCGCGTTCTGGTGCGTGTTCTTCGCGCTGGTGCTGCTTTCGGCGGCTTACTTCTACGGCGTCATGCTTTCCCACCAACTCGACAAGGCCATGGTGTTTCTCGACAGCGCCTGTGCGCTGATCGCCGCGCTGTCCATTGGCGTGGTGGCCTGGGCGTCGTGGCAAGGGGTGCGCATCAAGCGGCGTGTGCTTGAGCAAGGCAAGACGCGGGTGGCGATCTGGGACACCAAAGTCGCCTTGCGCCGGGTCGAAACCGTGTTCGACCGCTACTTCTGGGGCAGCTACTGGCAGCCGGGCCGCACCTTCCAGGAAGTGATGGGCGAACTCACCGGCACCCCGCTCGAAAAAAGCCTCGAAGCCCTGAAACAGCAATGCGTGCTGCTCGACCGGCAGGTCGCCGACGGCCGGCATTGGCTCAACAACGCCCGCGAGCTGTCCGACGTGGCCACGGCCATGGCCCGCGAGCGTTACCAGCTGGATTTCTACGACCCCAAGGCCGACACACCGGGCAACGCGCTGATCCATCGCGAGTTTGAAGTGCTGGTGTACACCTGGACGGCCCGGCTCAAAAGCTTCGATCATCAGCTCGATGAGATCGACACGGAGTATTCCTGAGCCCGGCGTTGTCTGTTCAGGCGCCATGAAGCCGCGCGCTTGCCGCGACGGCGCCTGCACATTCACCGTTGCATTTTCGTTCAGCTTAAAAGTGCTAATCTTCCCCGGTTTTTCGGCGGGCCAACGCCATGCCCCTCAGGGGCTCAGGGAAGACGCCCACTTCACAGGATTTGATCAGGTCACTACATGAATAAGCCAGCAGTCGTTCTTTTGGGTATCGTCGTCGCCGTCGGCGCAATCAGCGCAGGCGGGGCCTGGTACACCGGCAAGCAGTTGGAGCCGGTGTTGCAAACCGTGATCCAGAACGCCAACCAGGAGCTGAAAACCTCCATGGCCGGGTCTGATGGCCAGATCACCCTGGAACTGGTGTCCCTGGACCGCGAGCTGTTCAGCAGCACCGCCCATTTTCGTCTCAAGGCCCAAGGCACGGTGTTCGGGCCAGGCAATGAGAACACCGAGTTGCTGTTTGTCGACCGCATCGAACACGGCCCGCTGCCGTTCTCGCGCCTGGTGTCGCTGAAGTGGCTGCCGGTGATGGCCACCAATCACATCGAGCTTGAAAAGAACCCCACCACCGAAAAATGGTTTGCCGCCACCAAAGACGTGTCGCCGCTCAAGGGTGTGACCAACATCGGCTACAGCCACTCGATGGACGGCAACCTCGAGTTCCTGCCGCTGGAGTTCAAGGACGACAAGGCGGCCGTGAGTTTCTCCGGCGCCAACCTGGACTTCTCCAGCACCGCCGAGGCTGAGAAGGTCAAGGCCAACGGCTATATGGACAGCCTCAAGGTCACCATCACCGATGCTCAAAACGCGCCGTTCAACGCTGAGCTCAGCGGCCTGACCGTGGCCAGCAACCTGGACAAGACCAGCTTTGGCTTTTTCACCGGGCAGAACACCGTCGAACTGAGCAATACCAAGGTGACCTTCGGGCCGCAGCAAGCCGTGTTGACGGTCAAGAATTTCGAGCAAAAAGGCGCCAGTGAAGTCAACGGCAACCTGGCTTCGGGCCGTATCGACTACAAGGTCGACGAGGTCGCTTACCAAGGCAAACCCGTGGGGTCGGCGGTGCTCGCGGCCAGCATGAAAAACGTCGACGTGCCGTCGATGCTGGTGCTGACCAAGCTCTATCAGGACAAGATGAAACCTGTGCAAGTCGCGTCCGCCAGCGGGCAAGCGCTGCCCGAGCTGCAACTGACCGACGCCGAACAAGCCCTGGCCCAGACCAACCTCGAGCAACTGCTGGCCGCCAAGCCCCACCTGGAGTTGGAAAACCTGTCGGTCAAAACCGCCAATGGCGAAAGCCGTTTCAACCTGGTGGCCGACCTGGTCAAACCGTCGAGCCTGGAGCAGCCATCGATTGAACTGGCCAAGCAAATCATTGCCTTGCTGGACGTCAACCTGACCCTGTCTAAGCCGATGCTCAAGGACATTGCCGCGGTGCAAGCCCAGGCGGGCGGCGTGACCGACCCGGCGGCCATCGAGCAGCAATCCCAGATGGCCAGCGAGATGGTCAGCGGCATCGCCGTGGGCACACAACTGGCCACGGTGGTGGGCAGTGACATCGTGTCCAAACTGCATTACGCCAACAATGAAGTGACGTTCAACGGCCAGAAAATGACCGTCGAGCAGTTCATTGGTTTTGTGGTCGGCAAGCTCGGCACCCAAGGTGGCGCCCAGTAAAATCTGACGGTTAGTGCTGTAGGCCAATTCTGAACAATTGTTCGGAATTGGCCTTTTTTATGTGCGCCAGGCATGGCGCGTTGCGCGAAGCGCAACCAGCTTGGCTGT
>NZ_JBSVWN010000091.1:0-12539 GCF_054071325.1 Pseudomonas sp. SDO5215_S409
AGGCACTTGAAGCCGTAGTCAATAAGTAAATTATTTCGAAAACAGTACACTAGGGCGTGGCTCGATTGCTCGCGGCGTGCCCGACGTTCGCAAGGCAGTGGAGGCACCCCGGATAACCGAGTACTATTGCTCCCCATGTCATCGGCAGCTTGCTTGCCATGATTGACAATGCACAAGCCGGCTCCACAGGGGGCTTACCAACGATTTGAGCCGCATGCGCCGACAGGCCCATGCTCGGTTCCTGGGGGTGGCAGGCCCATTGGGTCACGCCCCAGCCTGACTTGCCATGGACACCATGACCGAGAACGACTACCTGACCGCTTGGGGCCTCTACGCCATCGCAGCCCTGGGCTGCCTGCTGGTGTGGTTTGCCATGACCCGCTGGATGTGGCGCTGGCTGCGTGAGCCGCTGCGTGTGCTGATGGCCGTGGCGTTGTTCAGCCCGACCATCGTCGATCCGGTCAAAACCCAATTCGCCCCGGCGCTGGCCATCACCGCGATGGACCTGGTGCTCAAAGTGGGCAACAACGCCTGGCGGGCGATTTCCGATCTGTTCATGTACACCCTGATCGCCCTGGGCGTGTATCTGGTGTTTGCGCTTATCCGCTGGCCCTTCCTGCGCGCTGCCCGGGTGCGACGCGAGCACAAGGCGGCCACCGCCGCCGCCCTGGCCGCCGAGCCCGAGGACGATGAGCCGTTCACCGCCCCACGTCGCCCGACGCCGCCTGCCGGTGGCATGCGGGTCGAACCGCGCCTTTGACAACGTTGTCTGCCCCGCATCGAGAAGCCTGGCATGTGTGAATTATTGGGCATGAGTGCCAACGTACCGACCGACATCGTATTCAGCTTCACCGGGCTGATGCAGCGCGGCGGGCGTACCGGCCCGCACCGCGACGGCTGGGGCATCGCCTTCTACGAGGGCCGTGGCTTGCGGTTGTTCCAGGACCCGGCGGCCAGCAGTGAGTCGGAAGTGGCGTTGCTGGTGCAGCGTTACCCCATCAAGAGCGAAGTGGTGATCGGCCATATCCGCCAGGCCAACGTGGGCAAGGTGTGCCTGTCCAACACCCACCCGTTCGTGCGCGAACTGTGGGGACGTAACTGGTGTTTTGCGCACAATGGCCAATTGGCCGACTTCCATCCACGCGCCACGTTCTACCGCCCGGTAGGCGACACCGACAGCGAAGCGGCCTTTTGCGACCTGCTCAACCGCGTGCGCGAAGCGTTCCCGGAGCCGGTGGACATCGAGCACGTGCTGCCCGACCTGATCGCCGCCTGCAGCGAATACCGCAGCAAAGGCGTGTTCAACTGCCTGCTCAGCGACGGCGACTGGCTGTTCTGCTATTGCTCGACCAAACTGGCGCAGATCACCCGCCGCGCACCGTTTGGCCCGGCGCGCTTGAAAGATGTCGACGTGATCGTCGATTTTCAGGCCGAAACCACGCCCAATGACGTGGTCACGGTGATCGCCACCGAGCCTTTGACCGAAAACGAAACCTGGACCCGCTACACCCCGGGCCAGTGGAGCCTGTGGCGGCGGGGCGAATGCGTTGCCCAAGGTACAACCGAGTAAGGACGTCGACTATGTTGCTCAGCTATTTGCGGTTGGTGTTGTTTGCGGTGGGTTTGCTGGTGGGCGTGCAAGTGCCGGGCTTCATCAGTGACTACGCCAAGCGCGTCGAAGCCCATTTGATCGAGGCCCAGACCGGTCTGCGCGGGTTCGACGCCACCGCGCAGCAGTTCTTCAACGGAGACTTGCAAGCCCTGGTCGCCCATTACCGGGCCAGCGATGACCCGGTGTTTCGCAGCGACGCCAACAGCCTGGGCACGTTGCTGGACCGCCAGTTGATGCTCGACAAGCAGTTCCAGGCGATGCAAGGCCCGTGGTACATCCGTGCGCTGCAAGTGGCGGTGGCGGCCGACCCGGCCATTCGGCAGGAAACCTGGAACGGCTACAGCTACATGCTGCTGCTCACGCCCGAAGCGATGGGCTGGGGCCTGGGCGGCGCGATGTTGTTGTCCTTTGGCCTGGAATGCCTGTTCCGCCTCATCGACTGGGTAGTGCTGGGCGGCAAGCGCATGCGCCAGAGCCGGCCGATCGAGGAGCGCGACCTCAAGGGGCTGTAACGCCCCTAGTGCGCCTCTTTGATTGAGGTGGGCCTGCTCAGGACCATCAAGTCCTCGCCCACCTTGTGCGCATACTGCGCCACCACCGTCTGGCACAGCGCCACAATCTCCTCCACCAAATCCACCCCCACCCGCCACGACACCACCACCTGCAAATTGGGCGGCCGCTCGTCCAGCGCCAGCAGGGTCAATTCGCCCCGCGCCAGCTCTTCACGCACCAGCACCGGCGGCAACGCGCCGATACCAAACCCGTCGCGCAGCAACCGGGTAATTGCCGACACCGAGTTGACGCAGTTCATGCGCGGCGACGCTACCCCGTGGGCCTGCATCAGGCTCAGCACGTCCTGGTGCGGGCAGGAATTTTTCGAATACGTGATGACCCGTTCCTGGGCCAGTTCGGTCACCGAGGCGTAGTCGCGGTTGTAAATCGACTGGCTGGCGACGATCCAGCCCATGGGGTGGCTGCCCAACTCCAGGCTGCGCAGGGTTTCCTGGCGCAGCAGGTCGGTTTGCAGGATCAGGTCCAGAAAGCCTTTTTGCAGTTGATCGATGAGGTTGAGCGACGTGTCGGCCACCAGCTCGATTTCGACCCGTGGAAAGCGCTGCATCAGCTCGGTCACCAGCGGGCTGAGCCAGGTGTGGATCACCGTGTCCATCACGCCCAGGCGGATCCGTCCTACCTGGCTGCTGGTACTTTCCAGCGACTGTTTCAGCCCTTGCATAGTGGCCATCATCTGCTCGGCGTAGTCGAGCACCTTCACGCCTTCAGGCGTCAGGCTCACGCCACGCGAGTCGCGCAAGAGCAGCTTCACGCCCAGCTCGCTTTCCAGCACGGCGATGCGGCTGGAGATCGAGGCCTGGGTGGTGAAGAGTTTTTCGGCGGTGAGGCGAAAACTCTTGAGCCGGGCCACCCAGACAAAGGTTTCAAGAAACTTGAGGTTCATAAGATCAACTTTTTCTTATGCATTGGGGCGGTTTTTATTAGTTGGACGCGGCAGCGCACGGGCGCCAAAAATCAGCCCGTCCCACGATAAGCGTCGGCAGGGCACAGAACAATACCAATAACATTCACGTGGAGATCCGCCATGAGTGCGCCCGATACCCTGGAAGGGGCCAAGCCCGAACGCCGTGCTGGCCCTTTTGATTGGTACCGCAATATCAATCAGCAAGAGCGTCGTGCGTTCTGGAGCTGCAAGATCGGCTACGGCCTGGACGGCATGGACACCCAGATGCTCAGTTTTGTGGTGCCCACGCTTATTGCCATGTGGGGCATTACCACCGGGCAAGCAGGGCTGATCCACACCAGCACCCTGATTGCCTCGGCCTTGGGGGGCTGGATCGCCGGTATTCTGTCGGACCGTATTGGCCGCGTGCTCACCCTGCAGCTGACCGTGCTGTGGTTTGCGGTGTTTACCTTCCTGTGTGGCCTGGCGCAAAGCTATGAACAACTGCTGGTCGCCCGGACCCTGATGGGCTTTGGGTTCGGCGGCGAATGGACCGCGGGCGCGGTGCTGATCGGCGAGGTCATCCGTGCCAAGGATCGCGGCAAGGCCGTGGGCATGGTGCAGTCCGGCTGGGCGCTGGGCTGGGGGATTACGGCGATTCTGTATGCGCTGCTGTACTCCTGGCTGCCACCGGAAGACGCATGGCGGGCACTGTTCCTGTTGGGCATTTTGCCAGCGATTTTTGTGATTTTCGTTCGGCGCCTGGTCAAGGACCCCGAGGTCTACCGTGAAACCAAGGCCAAGGAAGCGCCCAGCGATCCGGCCAAGTTCTACGAGATCTTCGCGCCGGGCATGCTCAGCGTCACCCTGCGAGCCTCGCTGTTGACCACGGGCGCGCTGGGCGGTTATTACGCCATCACCTCCTGGCTGCCGACTTTTCTGAAAAACGAGCGCGGTTTGAGCGTACTGGGCACGGGCGGTTATCTGGCGATGGTGATCGTCGGTTCCTACGTGGGTTATGTGATCAGTGCCTACCTCACCGACCTGCTGGGCCGTAAGAAGAACTTTGTATTGTTTGCGGTGGGCTCGTTCATCATTGTTGTGCTCTACACCCAGTTGCAGGTCAGCAACGAGGTGATGCTGTGGCTCGGTTTCCCGCTGGGCTTCTTCGCCTCGGGCATCTTCAGTGGCATGGGGGCGTTTCTCACCGAGCTGTTTCCCACGCGTATCCGCGGTTCCGGCCAAGGGTTTTGCTACAACATCGGCCGGGCGCTGGCCGCGCTTTTCCCGCTGCTGATCGGCCTGTTGAGCCAGAAGGTGCCGCTGAGCGTGGGCATCGGCGCCTTTGCTGCCGTGTCCTACGGCGTGGTGATCCTTGCGGCGTTAAGCTTGCCGGAAACCCGTGGCAAGCAACTCGACGCGCAGTAACCTGAACGTTGCGGGATCTTGATGAAAGATCCCACACTAAAAAAACACAAAGACTACAGGAGCCCCACCGTGAGCCGTCTGCTATTGAACTGCGACATCGGCGAAAGCTTTGGCAACTGGACCTTGGGCCTGGATGCGCAGGTGATGCCGTTTATTGACTGCGCCAACGTCGCCTGTGGTTTCCACGCGGGTGACCCGAGCATCATGCGCAAGACCGTCAGCCTGGCCTTCGAGCATGGCGTGCAAGTGGGGGCGCACCCGGCGTATCAGGACCTGCAAGGGTTTGGCCGCCGCTCCATGACCTACACCCCCCAGGAAATCCAGGACCTGTTGCACTATCAGGTCGGTGCACTGGACGGTATCTGCCGGGCCCAGGGTGGGCGGGTCAGTTACGTCAAGCCCCACGGCGCGATGTACAACGACATGATGGCCAAGCCTGCCCAATTGCGCGCGGTGATCCAGGCCGTGGCGGCCTATGACGCCAGCTTGCCGCTGATGCTGATGGCCACCCGCGACAACAGCGCCGCCCAGGCCCTGGGCGATGAGTACGGCGTGACACTGTGGTTCGAAGCGTTCGCCGACCGGGCCTACGACAGCGCCGGGCACCTGGTTTCCCGTCAATTGCCGGGCGCGGTGCACCATGACGCCGACACCATCATCGCCCAGGCCCTGACCATTGCCCGGGGTGAGCCGCTGACTGCCAGCGACGGCAGCGCCCTGTACCTCAAGGCCAACACCCTGTGTGTGCACGGTGATAACGCCAGTTCGGTGGCCGCCGTGCAGCGCATTCGCGAGGCGTTGAGGCCAGCATGAAACCGCGTATTGAAGTAGTCGCCATCGATTGTCTGATGGTGCGTCTGTTTGACGTGATCGCCGAAGACAACATGCCCTGGATGCTCGCGGCCACCCGCCGCCTGCGGGAAGGTTTTGGTGCGGCGCTGGTGGATTTGGTGCCGTCCTACACGACCTTGATGGTGCACTACGACTTGCTGGCGCTGAACCCCGCGCAAGCCAGGGCGTTGATCGACCAGGCGTTGAGCGAGTTGCAGCCCCAAGCCAAGGGCAGCGGCCAGTGCCATGTGTTGCCGGTGTGGTATGACCCCAGCGTCGGCCCTGAACTGGCGCTGCTGGCCCGGCGCAGCGGCCTGTCGGTGGACGAGGTGATCCGCCGCCACAGCGAGCATGAATACCAAGTGTTCGCCTTGGGGTTCGCCCCGGGGTTTGCCTTCATGGGGCTGGTGGACGAAGCCCTCGCCACACCGCGCCTCAATACCCCGCGCAAGCGCGTGGCGGCGGGCAGCGTGGGGATCGCCGAGCGCCAGACGGCGGCTTATCCGGTGGTATCTCCCGGTGGCTGGAACCTGATCGGCCGCACCCCGGCCAAATTGTTTGACCGTGAACGTGACGGCTATAGCCTCATGCAGCCCGGCGACACCGTGCGCTACGCCGCGGTGAGCCACGGTGAATTCATCAACCTGGGTGGCGATGACACGCCGTTGGAGGCGCACGCATGAGCCGCTTGTCGATCGAGGCCAGCACCGCGCTGTGCTTGTTGCAGGACGCCGGGCGTTTTGGTGTCAGGCATTTGGGCGTCACCCAGGGCGGCGCGCTGGATTGGGTGTCGATGTCGTGGGCCAACTGGTTGCTGGGCAATGCGCTGAACGCCGCCGTGGTGGAAATCACCCTGGGTGGGTTCACCGTGCAGGCCGAGGATTACTGCCTGCTGGCGCTGGCCGGTGCCGACCTGGGCGCGTTTATCGATGACCGCGCCATCAGCCCCGGGCGCAGCTTTGTTTTGCAAAAGGGCCAGCGTTTGCGTTTCACCCAACCCTTGAGTGGCGCCCGAGCCTACCTGGCGGCGCCGGGCGGGTTCGAGGCACCGCGGGTGTTGGGCAGTTGCGCCACCGTGAGCCGCGAAGAGCTGGGCGGGCCTGACGGGTTGGGCCGGGCGTTGGCGAAGGGCGGGCAGTTGACCTATGCCGGCACGGGCGGCGCGATGCGGGCGCTGCCCACGGCTCAGGCGCTATCGGCCAAGGCTTCGTTGGAGGTGATTGTGGGCGCGCAGATCGGCGGCTTCAGTGGCCAGAGCCTGTTTGATGCGTTCAACAGCGACTGGACGCTGGACAGCCGTGCCGACCGCATGGGCATCCGCCTGCTGGGCACGGCGTTGCAGTATCAGGGCCCGTCGCTGATCTCCGAAGGCATTCCGCTGGGCGGGATCCAGGTGCCGCCGGACGGGCAGCCCATCGTGTTGCTCAACGACCGGCAGACCATCGGCGGCTACCCGCGATTGGGCGCGTTGACGCCGTTGGCATTGGCGCGGCTGGCGCAGTGCCTGCCCGGGGACGCGGTGCGATTGGTGCCGGTGGTGCAAGAGGTGGCGCATCGTCAGCAGGTTGAATACCTGCAGCGGTTCATTCGTGGCTGAACGCATCGCAGGCAAGCCGGCTCCCACCCTTGAAGGGGTTCACTGAAGTGGGAGCAGGCCCCGTGCGCGTTCAGGCCTATTTGGCAAGAAACCGCATGCCTTCCTCAAGCCCGCGCAACGTCAGCGGGTACATCTGATCTTCGATCAAGTCCCGCACGATAGCGGTCGACGAGGTATACCCCCACGTGTCCTTGGGGTAGGGGTTAATCCAGATCAGCTTTTTGTACTTGGCCATGAACCGTTGCATCCACACATACCCTGCCTCTTCGTTCCAGTGTTCGACGCTGCCGCCGGGCTGGGTGATTTCGTAAGGCGCCATCGACGCATCGCCGATAAAGATCACTTTGTAATCGGCGCCGTACTTGTGCAGCAGGTCTTGTGTGGAGGTGCGCTCGGAGGTGCGGCGCAGGTTGTTTTTCCACACCGACTCATACACGAAGTTGTGAAAGTAGAAGTACTCCAAGTGCTTGAACTCGGTCTTGCAGGCCGAAAACAGCTCTTCGCAGATCTTCACATGGGCGTCCATCGAGCCGCCGATGTCGAACAGCAGCAACAGCTTCACCGTGTTGCGCCGTTCCGGGCGCATCTGGATATTCAACAGGCCAGCATCGCGCGCGGTGTGGTCGATGGTGCCGTCGATGTCCAGTTCTTCCGCCGCGCCCTGGCGCGCGAATTTACGCAGGCGGCGCAGGGCCACCTTGATGTTGCGCGTGCCCAGTTCCACCGAGTCGTCGAGGTTTTTGTACTCGCGCTGGTCCCAGACCTTCACCGCTTTGCCCTGGCGCTGGCCCGCATCGCCGACCCGGATGCCTTCCGGGTTGAAGCCGCCGGAGCCGAACGGGCTGGTGCCGCCGGTGCCGATCCACTTATTGCCGCCCGCGTGGCGTTCCTTTTGTTCTTCGAGGCGTTTCTTGAACGCTTCGATCAGCTTGTCGAGGCCGCCAAGGGACTGGATCTGTGCACGCTCCTCGTCGGTCAGCGAGCGCTCGAACTCCTTGCGCAGCCAGTCTTCGGGGATCAGTGCCTGCAAGTGATCGTCGAGGTTTTCCAGGCCCTTGAAATAGGCGGCGAACGCACGGTCGAACTTGTCGAAATGCCGCTCGTCCTTTACCAGGATCGCGCGGGACAGGTAGTAGAACTCGTCCATGTCGGCAAAGGTCACGCGCTGTTTCAGCGCGTTGATCAGGTCGAGCAGCTCACGTACCGACACCGGCACCTTGGCGGCGCGCATTTCATTGAACAGGTTGAGCAACATGGCAGGCGCCCTTATCGGTTACCGCGACGGCTCATGAACGCCAGGCGCTCCAGCAGCTGTACGTCCTGCTCGTTCTTCACCAGTGCCCCGGCCAGCGGCGGGATGGCCTTGGTCGGATCGCGTTCGCGCAGGACGGCTTCGCCGATGTTGTCGGCCATCAGCAATTTGAGCCAGTCCACCAGTTCGGAGGTGGAAGGTTTTTTCTTCAGGCCCGGCACTTTGCGCACATCGAAAAACACGTCGAGGGCTTCGCTGACCAGGTCTTTCTTGATATCGGGGTAGTGCACGTCGACGATTTTTTGCAGCGTGGTGCGGTCGGGAAACGCGATGTAGTGGAAGAAGCAGCGGCGCAGGAACGCGTCCGGCAGCTCTTTTTCGTTGTTGGAGGTAATGATGATAATCGGGCGCTTCTTGGCCTTGATGGTTTCGTCGATTTCGTAAACGTAGAACTCCATCTTGTCGAGTTCTTGCAGCAGGTCGTTGGGGAATTCGATGTCGGCCTTGTCGATTTCATCGATCAGCAGAATCACCCGTTCGTCCGACTCGAACGCCTCCCAGAGCTTGCCCTTTTTCAGGTAGTTGCGCACGTCGTGCACCTTGTCCACGCCCAACTGCGAGTCGCGCAGGCGGCTGACCGCATCGTACTCATACAAGCCCTGATGGGCTTTGGTGGTGGACTTGATGTGCCAGGTGATCAGCTTGGCGCCAAAGGACTCGGCCAGTTGTTCGGCGAGCATGGTCTTGCCGGTGCCGGGTTCACCCTTGACCAGCAGCGGACGCTCCAGCGTGATGGCGGCGTTGACGGCCAGTTTCAGGTCATCGGTGGCAACGTAGGCCTGGGTGCCTTCGAACTTCATCGGTCATTCCTCGAACGTGACGCCTGCAGCCTGCGGGCCGGGGCGAATAATCAGCAGGGGCCGACTATACCGCGCAGCCCCGGCGACTGTGAACGCAGACGGGCTATTCAGTCTCTGAATGACCGGTCACGCCGGTTTTAATCGGCCTCGGGTTTGGGTTGTTCATAACGGGCGTTGAACGCCTGGACGAAACCGTTGCGCAAAATCTGCAAAAACGCCTGGAACGCGCTGATATTTTGCTGGTGCACGCTGCCGCTCAGTTCTACACGGGTGGCGAACTGGTTTTTGCGCTGGTTTTTCAGCACGGTTTCGCTGACCCCGACCACCGCCTCCCAGATCGACCGGAAGATGCCCTTGTCTTTGTTTTCCACATCCTGTTGCCAGTTGAACACTTCCACGTCCCGCAGCAGCGGCTTGATATAGCCGCTCAACTGGCCTTTTTCGGCCTGGGCTTCCACCACCAGGTCGCCGGTGCCAGCGTTGAAGTCGAATTTGCCGTAGGCCGAGGCGAAGTCGTTGAAGCGTTTGAGCTGGATGTCGCGGGCGCGGAAGCGGAACTCGAAGTCTTCGAAGTTGTTCATCGGATCGAACGTGGCGGTGGCCTCCAGTGGCGCATGGCCCAGCAGCAGGCCTTTGCCGGTAAAGCTGGCATCGCGCTTGCCCTTGAGGTCGATCACATTGGTGAGGTTATGAAAGGTGGCGTTGACCTCGGTGGCGTTGATGTTCACCGGCGGTGTGGAGCTGAAGTTGTGAAAGGCGATGTTGCCGTCGTTGATGCGCACCTCGTTGAGGGTGATCGGCAGCAGTTTGCCCAACTGCTCGCGCCAATTGGTGCCCTGGCCGGTCTGGGACGCCTGTTTGTTGCCGCCGTCGACGAAGTTCAGCTCGGGGTGGCTGAATTGCACCTCGGCCACCACGGCATGCTCGTACCACAGCGAATGCCAGCTCACCGACAGGTCGATCACCGGTGCCTTGAGCAGTGGCACGGGCACCTTGCCGTCGACTTTGACGATCTGCAAACCGTTGATCCGATAGGCACCACGCCATAGGGCCAGGTCCACATCGGTGACCTGGCCTCGGTAGTCGCCCATGTCGGCAAGCTTGTCGTTCAGGTAATTGCGCACCAGGTAGGGCAGAGCCAGGTCCAGTGCAATCAACAGCACCACCAGCCCGGCGAGGGTCCACAACGGCCAACTGTAGCGTCGCTTCATGGAAGTTTTCTCCATCCGTATAGGCGATGGACTACAACAGACAGCGCAACGTTCCTGCGACTGGACGCTACGTGAGACGAGGCATACCCTTGGGACCTTCCCAAACGGTGCAATAAAGGACCCGTCATGAGCCGCATCTTTGCAGACAACGCGCACTCCATCGGTAACACGCCCCTGGTACAGATCAACCGCATCGCGCCGCGTGGGGTGACCATTCTGGCCAAGATCGAGGGGCGTAACCCGGGGTATTCGGTGAAGTGCCGGATCGGCGCAAACATGATCTGGGACGCCGAAGGCAGCGGCAAACTCAAGCCGGGCATGACCATTGTCGAGCCCACGTCGGGCAATACCGGGATCGGCCTGGCGTTCGTGGCCGCCGCGCGGGGCTACAAGCTGGTGCTGACCATGCCGGCCTCCATGAGCCTGGAGCGGCGCAAAGTGCTCAAGGCATTGGGCGCCGAGCTGGTGCTGACCGAACCTGCCAAGGGCATGAAGGGCGCCATTGAAAAGGCCGGTGAAATCGTTGCCAGCGACCCGGCCAAATATTTCATGCCGGCTCAGTTCGATAACCCGGCCAACCCTGCGATCCACGAGAAAACCACCGGTCCGGAGATCTGGAACGATACCGACGGCGCGGTGGATGTACTCGTGGCGGGCGTGGGCACCGGCGGCACCATCACGGGTGTGTCGCGTTACATCAAGCACACCCAGGGCAAGCCGATCCTGTCGGTGGCGGTGGAGCCTATTGCGTCGCCGGTGCTGACCCAGGCGCTGGCCGGTGAAGAGATCAAGCCCAGCCCCCACAAGATCCAGGGGATTGGCGCGGGGTTCGTCCCCAAGAACCTTGACTTGTCGATCGTCGACCGGGTGGAGCTGGTCAGTGACGAGGAGTCCAAGGCCATGGCGCTGCGCCTGATGCAGGAGGAGGGGATTCTTTGCGGCATTTCCTGCGGCGCGGCGATGGCGGTCGCGGTGCGGCTGGCCGAAAAGCCGGACATGCAGGGCAAGACCATCGTGGTGGTGCTGCCGGACTCCGGCGAGCGTTACCTGTCGAGCATGTTGTTCAGCGATTTGTTTACCGAGCAAGAAAACCAGGCTTGATGCAAATCAGCGCGGTGGCGCGGGCGTTCTGCATAATTGGCCCACCACCGTGCATCCCTTAATACTGATTGTTGGACTGCGCGGGTTTTTCCCGAGGCCCGGAGTGTTTATCATGGCCGGCTGCTACGTCTGGTTTCCCGTCTACGGGACGTTGTGGGCCAGACGCCTATTTTCAGGAGTTGCTGCATGACCTTTTCTTTGGGCGCCAAGCTCGCGGTGTTGCTGTTGTTTATCGGCAGCATCCTGTACGTGCATTTGCGCGGCAAGGCCCGTTTGCCGGTGTTGCGCCAATTCGTCAACCACTCGGCGGTGTTTGCCCCGTATAACGCGTTGATGTACCTGTTCTCCGCCGTGCCGTCCAAGCCGTACCTGGACCGCAGCAAATTCCCCGAGCTGGATGTGCTCAAGGACAACTGGGAAGTGATCCGCGAAGAGGCCATGCACCTGTTCGACGAGGGTTACATCCGTGCGGCCGAAAAGAACAACGACGCCGGTTTTGGCTCGTTCTTCAAGAAGGGCTGGAAGCGTTTCTACCTCAAGTGGTACGACAAGCCGCTGCCGTCGGCCCAGGCCCTGTGCCCGAAAACCGTGGCTCTGGTCAGCAGCATTCCAAACGTGAAGGGCGCCATGTTCGCGCTGTTGCCGGGCGGCAGTCACCTCAACCCGCACCGTGATCCGTTTGCCGGTTCCCTGCGTTATCACTTGGGCCTGTCCACGCCGAACTCCGATGCCTGCCGCATTTTTGTGGACGGTGAGGAATACGCCTGGCGCGATGGCCAGGACGTGATGTTCGATGAAACCTACGTGCACTGGGTAAAGAACGAAACCGAGGTCACCCGCGTGATTCTGTTCTGCGACATCGAGCGCCCGCTGAGCAACCGCCTCATGACCGGCGTCAACCGTTGGGTCAGCGCACAACTGGGCCGGGCGACTGCGCCGCAGAATCTGGACGACGAGCGCGTGGGCGGCATCAACAAGGCCTATGCCTGGAGCAAGAACTTCAGCGACAGATTCAGCGGTGTGGTCAAACAGTGGAAGCGCAAGCATCCCAAGGCCTACCGGATCCTGCGCCCGGTGCTGGCGGTAGTGGTACTGGTGGTGTTGGGACGCTGGTTGTTTGGTTGAGGGATGGGCCTAAAAAAAAGGTTCTTCACGGAATCCCGGGAAAGACAGAAACAAGAACGCCGGTTT
>NZ_JBSVWN010000092.1:0-12465 GCF_054071325.1 Pseudomonas sp. SDO5215_S409
ATCGAAATAATTAAAACGAAAAACCAAGCACTGCTTTTTTCTGCTTTTTCATTAATGATTTTTTCAGTACTTTCTTACTTCATCCAAAACCAGAAGGCCGAAATAAAGGCGCATATCGGAAAGCTTTACACCGACGTAATCAAAGATTCCACATTTCCGATAGAACGCAAAACGGCTTTTTACCCCAGCACCCCTCCTGAAGCGAATTCCACTTGGATAAATAGCCCCGTCACCATCATCTTTGACGACCCTGTTCATGGTTTTAAACTCCCCCCCACCCTTTACGGAGCGGTGAGCTATAGAAAGGGACAGGTCGACGGTATTTCGACGTCGCCCATGATGGAGGCATTACCGTTCAACCAAACTGAAAAACTGCTAAACGAACTTCAAACGTTGTTCAAAACCGCTGGCTGGACACCTCAACAGGCCGAAGGCAACGACTGGATAAAAGTCTCAACCGATGAAGAAAAAAGCCAATTACAACATAGATTGTTCAATCATGCTGATGGCGTCATTCTTCTGATTCCTTACACATACAGCTTACTGCTACATATTAAATGTCATCATCGCTGCGACGAGAAAAATCCTGAAACCGTTAAATACCTGATTGATTTAGGTTTAGGACAAGATTTTTTCAGTGATTGAAAGTAAATCATCCGAGTACAGAGAACATGACAATGCGAAAAACAGTAACCACTCTTGGATTAGTCGTTTCACTCCTAATAATTTTATATATTCTCTCCCCTTCAAGAGGAACCGATACGATTTCCTTGCATATCGGAAAACATTACGAAGATATCATTCGTGATTCAACGTTCCCCGTAAGGTCCGAAACAGTCATTCGCCCAACCCACCCACCGGAAGAGGACTCAACATGGTTTACCGACCCCGTCATTATAAAATTTGACGACTCCGAACATGGTTTTATTTTACCTCCCACTCGGTTTGGCGCCGTGGGTTATTACGATGGGAGAGTGACCACGATTACCACATCTCCGATGCTAGAAACCCTAACCTTCGATCAGCTAATCCCACTGGTTAAACACTTACAGGAAATGCTAAAAAAATCGAGATGGATGCCAGAAAACGTCCACAACTACACATGGCTAAAACTGGACAATGACATCGAAAAAAATGCGCTGCAGCAATTGCTGTTTAATCATATTGCATTGGTTATGCTTCGCGTGCCTAAAAAGTATTCACTTGCCCTTAACGTAAAATGCTACATCCGCTGCGAAGAACGAAACCCAAAAACAGCAAGGTATTTAATTGATATCAGTGTGGGCAGGGATTTCAGAACCCCACAAGAGCCTCAATAACCGAGCGGCCAAGCCCACAAAACCCCCACCTGGCCGCCCGTCTCTATCACGCCGCGCTAAACAGCTTGTGCGGGTCGATCACAAACTTCTTCGGCACACCCGCGTCGAACTCGCCGTAGCCGCGAGGGGCGTCGTCCAGGCTGATCACTTGCACACCCACGATTTCGGCGATGTTGATGCGGTCCCACATGATCGCCTGCATCAGTTGGCGGTTGTACTTCATCACGGGGGTCTGCCCGGTGTGGAAGCTGTGGGATTTGGCCCAGCCCAGGCCGAAGCGGATGCTCAGGCTGCCGATTTTTGCCGCCGCGTCTACCGCGCCCGGGTCTTCGGTGACGTAGAGGCCCGGGATGCCGATTTTGCCTGCCACGCGCACCACGCCCATCAGCGAGTTGAGCACGGTGGCCGGGGCTTCCTGTTTGGCGCCCGCGTGGCCGTGGCCGCGGGCTTCGAAGCCCACGGCGTCGACGGCGCAGTCCACTTCCGGTTCGCCCAACAGGGCGGCGATTTGTTCGTGCAGCGGGGTGTCTTTGGAGAGGTCGGCAATCTCGAAACCCTGGGCCTTGGCGTGGGCCAGGCGGACCGGGTTGACGTCGCCGACGATCACCACCGCCGCCCCCAGCAGGCGGGCGGACGCGGCCGCCGCCAGGCCCACAGGACCGGCACCGGCGATATACACGCTGCTGCCTGGGCCCACACCGGCGGTGACGGCGCCGTGGTAGCCGGTGGGCAGGATGTCGGAGAGGCAGGTCAGGTCGCGGATTTTTTCCATGGCCTTGTCGCGGTCCGGCAGTTTGAGCAGGTTGAAGTCGGCGTAGGGCACCAGCACGTACTCGGCCTGGCCGCCGGTCCAGTCGCCCATGTCCACATACCCGTAGGCGCCCCCGGCCCGGGCCGGGTTGACGGTGAGGCACACGCCGGTGTGTTGCTCTTTGCAGGAACGGCAGCGCCCGCACGCAACGTTGAACGGCACGGACACCAGGTCCCCCAGTTTCAGGTTTTCGACATCGCTGCCCTTCTCCACCACTTCGCCGGTGATCTCGTGCCCCAGCACCAGGCCGACCTGGGCGGTGGTGCGGCCGCGCACCATGTGCTGGTCGGAGCCGCAGATGTTGGTGGACACCACGCGCAGGATCACACCGTGCTCGATTTTTTTGCCCCGCGGGTCCTGCATTTTGGGGTAGTCGATTTTCTGAACTTCAACCTGGCCATTACCCAGGTATACGACGCCACGATTGCCAGACATGCTTTCACCTCGCTGTTGTTGTTATGGAACCGCGCTGCCCTATGGGTAGGCAGCGCGCTGAGTGCTCGGGTTACAGATGCTGTTTCCTTGTGTTGTTTGTGCAGGCGCTACGACCGTCAGAGCACCACCGTGCGATTGGCGTTCAAAAACACCCGCCGCTCGATGTGATACCCGACCGCCCGCGCCAGGGTCAGGCCTTCGATGTCCCGCCCCTTGGCGATCAAGTCTTCGGGGTAGTGGCTGTGGTCCACCACCTCCACGCCCTGGGCGATGATCGGCCCTTCGTCCAGGTCGTTGTTGATGTAATGCGCGGTGGCACCCACCAGTTTCACGCCCTTGTTGTAGGCCTGGTGATACGGCTTGGCGCCCTTGAAGCCCGGCAGCAACGAGTGGTGAATGTTGATGGCCTTGCCGTCGAGCTTGCGGCACAGCTCGGGCGACAGCACCTGCATGTAGCGCGCAAGAATCACCAGCTCCGCACCGGCGTCTTCGATAACCTGCCACACCCGCCGCTCCTGGGACGGCTTGTCGTTGGGGTCCAGCGGGAAGTGGTGATAAGGGATCTGGTGCCAGTCGGCCAGCGGCTTGAGGTCCGGGTGGTTGGACACCACCGCCACCACGTCCATCGACAGTTGCCCGATGCGCTGGCGGTAGAGCAGGTCGTTGAGGCAGTGATCGGCCTTGGACACCATGATCACCACCTTGGGCCGGTAGTGCGGCGCCGTCAGCTCAAACAGCATGCCAAAGGTCTTGCCCCGCTCGACCAGGCCTGCGCGAAAGGCTTGCTCGTCGAAACCGTCGGGTTGGCGGAACTCCACGCGGATGAAAAACCGCCCCGAAAGCCGGTCGTCAAAGGAGTGGTGTTCGGTGACGTAGCAGCCCTGCTCAAACAGGTAGCGGGTGACCGCGTCCACCGTGCCGAGCACGCTGGGGCAATCGGCGGTCAAAATCCATGTATCGGGTGCGCGGCTCATGGGTTGCTCCTCAGGCCTGGACACTCAGGCCGTATTCGGCGGATGCGTCTTGCAGCCACAGCCACCAGTAATCCGAGAAGCTGCGGCGCACCACCAGCTCCCAGGTGTCTTCGGCCACGTGGCGAATCACCAGTTGCGACTTGGCAAACACCGTGCCCACCGCCTTGCCCACCGGGAAGTTAGTGGGGTGCACGTCGTAGCTGGTGGATTTCATCAGCACATCACGCACGTTCGGGCCGCTCAGTTCGAGGATCTGCTGGCCGCCGCTGACGTTGACGACCTGGATGTGCAGGTCGCCCAAGGCTTCGCGCAGGCGTTGTTCGGCGGCGAATTCTTCACCGCTGGGCACCACCAGCAACCACTCGTCCGGGCCCAGCCATTGCAGGCTGGTGTCACCGTTGACGATGACGGTCAGCGCGGCGGGCAGTTCAATGCCCAGGGCCTTGTGCACACCGGCGGCGAAGGCGGCGTCATGGCCGTCGCCCCGCAGGGTCAGGTGGCCCAAAAGCTTTTTCTCGCGCACGGTGACGCCCGCGTTCTTGCGGCCCTTGCCGGCCAGGCTGGCGAGGTCGGCATGGTGCAGCGACGACTCGGCCTTGGCGCCGGTGGTGGGGCGTTGTTGGTACACATTGGCTGCTGTCATAAAGCACCTTGTCTGAATGCCGGGGTGGCGGGTCTGGCCTGATCGCAGGCCAGCCCGCGCCCCCCGTTGGAACATATTTTCCTGCGGGGCAGGCGCCTCGGTGTGTCAGATGTTCTGGCGGTCGCCCTTGGGGTCGAAGAACACCGAAGACACGATCTCGGCCTCGATCACGCTGCCATCGGCCAGCGGCGCGAAAACCCGCTCGCCGATACGCTTCAAGCCGCCCTTCACCACGCCCATGGCAAACGAATAGCCCAGGGAGTTGTGCGCATAACTTGAGGTGACGTGGCCGACCATTTTCATCGGGATGCTCTGCTTGGCGTCGAACACCAATTGCGCGCCTTCGGGCAGCCACACGTTCGGGTCGATCGGCTTGAGGCCCACCAGTTGCTTGCGGTCTTCGCGCACGCAATCTTCGCGATTCATCCCGCGCCAGCCAAGCCAGGAGAACGGTTTGGTGCGGCCCACGCACCAGCCCATGTTCAGGTCGTCCGGGGTCATGGAACCGTCGGTGTCTTGCCCGACGATGATGAAGCCCTTCTCGGCCCGCAGCACGTGCATGGTTTCAGTGCCGTACGGGGTCAGGTTGTACTGCTTGCCCGCCTCGACGATTTTCTCGAGCACGCCCATGGCGTAGTCGGCCTGCACGTTGACTTCATACGACAGCTCGCCGGTAAACGAGATACGGAACACCCGCGCCGGAACGCCGCCCACCAGGCCTTCTTTCCAGGTCATGAACGGGAAGCCGTCCTTGTCCAGGTCGATGTCGGTGACGTGGCTCAACAGCTTGCGGCTGTTGGGGCCGGACAGCGTCATGGTCGCCCAGTGGTCGGTGACCGAGGTGAAGTACACCTTGAGGTCCGGCCATTCGGTCTGCTGGTAGATCTCCAGCCACTGCAACACGCGAGCGGCGCCGCCGGTGGTGGTGGTCATCAAGAAGTGGTTGTCGGCCAGGCAGGCGGTCACGCCGTCGTCGAACACCATGCCGTCTTCTTTGCACATCAGGCCGTAGCGGGCCTTGCCCACGTCGAGCTTGGTCCAGGCGTTGCTGTAGATGCGGTTGAGAAACTCGCGGGCGTCGGGGCCCTGGATGTCGATCTTGCCCAGGGTGGAGGCGTCCAGCAGGCCGACGCTGTCACGCACCGCCAGGCATTCACGCTTTACCGCCGCGTGCAGGTCTTCACCGTTGCGCGGGAAATACCAGGGGCGTTTCCACTGGCCGACGTCCTCGAACTCGGCGCCGTTTTTCACGTGCCAGGCGTGCAAGGCGGTGTAGCGCACCGGCTCGAAGATGTGCCCACAGTGGCGGCCCGCTACCGCGCCAAACGTGACCGGCGTGTAGTTGGGGCGGAACATGGTGGTGCCCATCTGCGCGATGGTCACGTTCAGCGAACGCGCGGCAATGGCCAGGCCGTTGACGTTGCCGAGCTTGCCCTGGTCGGTGCCAAAGCCGAGCGCGGTGTAGCGTTTGACGTGCTCCACCGACTCGAAACCTTCGCGGGTGGCCAGTTCGATGGCGGCGGCGGTCACATCGTTTTGCAAGTCCACAAACTGCTTGGGCGCGCGCGCCGTGGCTTTTTCGTGCGGCACCTGGAACAGCGCCAGCGTCGGTTCTTCCAGACGGCTCAGGGCCTTGGGCAGCGTGCCTTCCACCGGCGCAAACCCGGCTTCGCTGGCCGCGCGCACGCCGCCTTCAAAACCGTCGGCCAGGGAATCACCCAGGCCGTACACGCCATTGAGGCCGCCCACACACACGCGTTTTTGCGGGGCCTCGCCTGGGATGAAACCCAGGATGTCTTCACGCCAGGTCGGCTTGCCGCCCAGGTGCGAAGCCAGGTGCACCACCGGGCTGTAGCCGCCGGAGCTGGCCACCAGGTCGCATTCCAGCCACTCGCCGGGGCTGGTGACTTTATGCGCCTTGACGTCGATGGCGGCCACGCGGGCGCCGGTCACGTGCTTGCTGCCCCGCGCTTCGATCACGGCGCTGCCGGTGAGGATGCGAATGCCTTTGGCGCGCGCCTCTTCCACCAGCGCACCCCGTGGGTTGTGGCGGGCGTCGGCCACCGCCACCACGCTCAAGCCTGCGTCGAGCCAGTCCAGCGCCACGCGGTAGGCGTGATCGTTATTGGTCGACAGCACCAGTTTTTTACCCGGCGCCACGCCGTAACGGCGCACGTAAGTGGACACGGCACCGGCCAGCATGTTGCCCGGCACGTCGTTGTTGCCGTACACCAGCGGGCGCTCGCAGGCACCGGTCGCCAGCACCACGCGCTTGGCACGCACGCGGTGAATGCGCTGACGCACCTGGCCGATGGGTGCGCGGTCGCCGAGGTGGTCGGTGAGGCGTTCGTGAATGGTCAAGAAGTTATGGTCGTGGTAGCCGTTGACCGTGGCGCGGGGCAGCAGCACCACGTCGGGCAGGGCCTTGAGCACGGCGAGCACACTGGCGACCCACTCGGCGGCAGGCTTGCCGTCCAGGCTTTCACGCGAGTCCAGCAACGAGCCGCCGAATTCTTCCTGTTCATCGGCCAGGATCACCCGCGCCCCACTGCGCGCCGCCGCCAGTGCAGCGGCAAGCCCCGCGGGCCCTGCGCCCACCACCAGCACGTCGCAGTGGCGGTTCATGTTGTCGTAGGTGTCCGGGTCGTTCTCGGTCGGCGAGCGGCCAAGCCCTGCGGCCTTGCGGATGTACTTCTCGTACGTCATCCAGAACGACTGCGGGTACATGAAGGTTTTGTAGTAGAACCCCGGCGGCATCAGCTTGCCGCCGACCTTGCCGAGGATGCCCATCATGTCGTTGTTCACGCTCGGCCAACCGTTGGTGCTGGTGGCGACGAGGCCCTGGTACAACGCTTGCTGCGTGGCGCGCACGTTGGGGATTTGCGTCGCTTCGGTGGCGCCGATCTGCAACACCGCGTTGGGCTCTTCGGCCCCGGCGGCAAAGATGCCACGGGGGCGCGAAAACTTGAAGCTGCGGCCAATGATGTCAACGCCGTTGGCCAGCAGCGCAGCGGCCAGGGTGTCGCCTTCAAAGCCTTTGTAGCTCTGGCCGTTGAAGGTAAAGGTGAGCACTTTATTACGGTCGATGCGGCCGCCGTTGGACAGGCGATTGATCTGGCTCATACCTTCTCTCCAGAAGCCTTGGCGGTAAATTGCGGCTTCTCGCCGATCTTGTAGGTTTCAAGTATTTCGTAGGTCAGGGTGTTGCGAGTGGCGTTGAAGTACTGGCGGCAACCGGCGGCGTGAATCCACAGCTCGTGGTGCAGGCCACGGGGGTTGTCGCGAAAGAACATATAGTCGCCCCACTCTTCGTCGGAGCAGGCGTTGGGGTCCAGCGGGCGCGGGATGTGCGCTTGGCCGGCGGCGTGGAATTCCTCTTCGGAGCGCAGCTCAAGGCAGTGAGGACAGAAGATATGCAACATGGGGAATTTCTCCTGTTAGTGAGCGACGGCCGCAGCGCCGTGTTCGTCGATCAACGCACCGTTGTGGAAACGGTCGATGGAAAACGGCGCCGCCAACGGGTGCATCTCACCCTTGGCCAGGCTTGCCGCAAACACGTTGCCCGAGCCCGGGGTAGCCTTGAAACCGCCCGTGCCCCAACCGCAGTTGAAGAACATGTTGGGCACCGGGGTTTTGGAGATGATCGGGCAGGCGTCCGGGGTGGTGTCGACGATGCCGCCCCACTGACGGTTCATGCGCACGCGGGACAACACCGGGAACATCTCGACGATGGCCTGGATGGTGTGCTCGATCACTGGGTACGAACCGCGCTGGCCGTAGCCGTTGTAGCCGTCGATACCGGCACCGATCACCAGGTCGCCTTTGTCGGACTGGCTGATGTAGCCGTGCACGGCGTTGGACATGATCACGCTGTCGATGATCGGCTTGATCGGCTCCGACACCAGCGCTTGCAGCGGGTGGGATTCGATCGGTAGGCGGAACCCTGCAAGCGAGGCCATATGGCCCGAGTTACCGGCCGTGACCACCCCGACGCGCTTGGCGCCGATAAAGCCCTTGTTGGTTTCCACGCCGATGCACACGCCGTTTTCCTTGCGAAAGCCGATCACTTCGGTCTGCTGGATCAGATCCACGCCGAGTGCGTCGGCAGCCCGGGCAAAGCCCCAGGCCACCGCATCGTGACGGGCCACGCCGCCGCGCCGTTGCACGGTGGCGCCGAGTACCGGGTAGCGGGTGTTTTTCGAGCAGTCCAGGTAGGGGATCTCGTCCGCCACCTGCTGGGCGTTGAGCAGTTCGCCGTCCACGCCGTTGAGGCGGTTGGCGCTCACGCGGCGCTCGGAGTCGCGGATGTCTTGCAGGGTGTGGCACAGGTTGTACACGCCGCGCTGGGAGAACATCACGTTGTAGTTCAGGTCCTGGGACAGGCCTTCCCACAGTTTCATCGCGTGTTCGTACAGGTGCGCCGACTCGTCCCACAGGTAGTTGGACCGCACAATGGTGGTGTTGCGCGCCGTGTTGCCGCCGCCCAGCCAGCCCTTTTCGACCACGGCCACGTTAGTGATGCCGTGCTCCTTGGCCAGGTAGTAAGCGGTGGCCAGCCCATGCCCGCCGCCGCCGACGATGACCACGTCATAGACTTTTTTCGGCGTGGGCGTGCGCCACATTTTCTGCCAGTTTTCGTGGTGGCTGAGGGAGTGCTTGAAGAGGCCGAAGCCTGAGTAGCGTTGCATAGTCATTGCTCCAAAACCGCTCAGCGATAAACCGGGAAATCAGCGCACAGGGCAGACACATGCTTGGCCACGTTGGCCTCTACATCGGCATCGCCAAGGTTGTCGAGGATGTCGCAGATCCAGCCGGCCAGCGCAAGGCACTGCGGGACTTTGAAACCGCGCGTGGTCACCGCTGGCGTACCGATGCGCAGGCCCGAGGTCACGAACGGCGATTGCGGGTCGTTTGGCACGGCGTTTTTGTTGACCGTGATGTGGGCGCGTCCCAAGGCCGCATCGGCATCTTTGCCGGTGAGGCCCTGGCGGATCAGGCTGACCAGGAACAGGTGGTTGTCGGTGCCGCCGGAGACCACGTCATAACCGCGCTTGATGAACACCTCGGCCATGGCCTGGGCGTTGTCGATCACTTGCTGTTGATACGCCTTGAAACCTGGCTCCAAGGCTTCCTTGAAGCACACCGCCTTGCCCGCGATCACGTGCATCAACGGCCCGCCCTGGGCGCCCGGGAACACCGCGGCATTGAGTTTTTTCTCAATCGCTTCGTTGGCCTTGGCCAGGATCAAGCCGCCCCGTGGGCCGCGCAGGGTTTTGTGGGTGGTGGTGGTGACCACATCGGCGTACGGCAGCGGGTTGGGGTACAGGCCCGCCGCGACCAGGCCTGCGACGTGGGCCATGTCCACGAACAGCAGCGCACCGACCTTGTCGGCGATGGCGCGAAAACGCGGGAAATCCAGGGTCTTGGAGTAGGCCGAAAAACCGGCCACGATCATTTTCGGCTGGTGTTCCACGGCCAGGCGCTCGACCTCGTCGTAGTCGATCAGGCCGGTATCAGTGTTGATGCCGTATTGCACCGCGTTGTACAGCTTGCCCGAGGACGACACTTTGGCGCCGTGGGTCAAGTGGCCGCCGTGGGCCAGGCTCATGCCCAAAATAGTGTCACCGGCCTGCAGCAAGGCCAGGTACACGGCGCTGTTGGCGGAGGAACCGGAGTGGGGCTGCACGTTGGCGTAGTCGGCACCGAACAGCTGCTTGGCGCGCTCGATGGCCAGCGCCTCGACTTTATCCACATGCTCGCAGCCGCCGTAGTAACGCTTGCCCGGGTAGCCTTCGGCGTACTTGTTGGTGAGGCCGCTGCCCTGGGCTTGCATCACGCGTTTGCTGGTGTAGTTTTCCGACGCGATCAGCTCGATATGATCTTCCTGGCGCTGCTCCTCGGCATTCATGGCCGCGAGCAGTGCATCGTCATAACCCTGGATCTGGTCTTGCTTGCTGAACATCGCGTCTCTCCCAGCGTTTCGTCTTGTTGAGGCCCGTGTGCGAGACCGGGCCCTTTGACGAGATGGTAGGGCTGGGCAGGCGCGGTCAAATGCCTACGCACGCCACGCAAAGGTGCGTTTACGACATGGCCCGGCAAATGTGCGCAGGGTGCTTGTCTGAGCGTGTATGGGCATGTCCGACAATCTTGGTTAAAGTGCCTGGCAACATCGACCACAGGACTGGGCCATGACCGACAAGAGCCAACAATTTGCCAGCGACAACTATTCCGGCATCTGCCCGGAAGCCTGGGCCGCCATGGAGCAAGCCAACCAGGGCCATCAACGCGCCTATGGCGACGATGAATGGACCCACCGCGCCGCCGACGGTTTTCGCAACCTGTTTGAAACCGACTGCGAAGTGTTCTTTGCCTTCAACGGCACGGCGGCCAACTCCCTGGCGCTGTCGTCCCTGTGCCAGAGCTACCACAGCGTGATCTGCTCGGAAACCGCCCACGTCGAAACCGACGAATGCGGCGCGCCGGAGTTCTTTTCCAACGGCTCCAAACTGCTCACCGCCCGCACCGAAAACGGCAAGCTGACGCCAGCGTCGATCCGCGAGATCGCCCTCAAGCGCCAGGACATCCACTACCCCAAGCCGCGCGTGGTCACCCTGACCCAGGCCACGGAAGTGGGCAGCGTGTACACCCCCGATGAAATCCGCGCCATCAGCGCCACCTGCAAGGAACTGGGCCTGAACCTGCACATGGACGGCGCGCGTTTTTCCAACGCCTGCGCTTATCTTGGCTGCTCGCCTGCCGACCTGACCTGGAAAGCCGGGGTGGACGTGCTGTGCTTTGGCGGCACCAAGAACGGCATGGCCGTGGGCGAGGCGATCCTGTTCTTCAACCACGCGCTGGCCGAAGACTTCGATTACCGCTGCAAACAGGCCGGGCAACTGGCGTCCAAGATGCGCTTCCTGTCCGCCCCGTGGGTGGGCCTGCTGGAAAACGACGCCTGGCTCAAACACGCCCGCCACGCCAACCGTTGCGCGCAGTTGCTCAGCAGCCTGGTGGCCGACATTCCCGGCGTGGAACTGATGTTCCCGGTGCAGGCCAACGGCGTGTTCCTGCAACTGTCGGAACCGGCCATCGCCGCCCTGACGGCCAAGGGCTGGCGTTTTTACACCTTCATCGGCAAGGGCGGCGCACGCTTCATGTGTGCGTGGGACACCGAGGAAGATCGCGTAAGAGAATTGGCCGCCGACATTCGGAAAGTGATGAGCACCTGAAAAATCGGGGGTTAGCGCTATTCCTGGGGGTTTACAGAGACTGTTATCTGATATTTCTGACAGTATCTATCCCCCTTCCACCTCCGCTAGGATCGCCAAACCCGAACAGACGGCCACGCCGTCGTTCGGGTATGACTGCCTGCCGAATCATCGGCTGGAAACGGAAATCCTATCGAGGCTTACACCATGGAAGATCAACGTTACGGCAACCTGCTCAAAAGCGAGCCTGTGCTTTCCGACACCTACATTGGCTGGGATGAGTTCAGGAAACTGGCGAATGTCGGCGACTCTATCAAAGACGGTGCGAAGACACTGAGGATCAGTGACAAAGTATTTGAACTGACAGCTTCAGGCGAGCAGTTCGCGATTCATATCTACGTACGTGAATAACCGAGCCTGACCGTTCCCACGCCCCGGCGTGGGAACACTGCCCCCGCCTACACCCCGCTTGAACGGTGACCTCATGGGAAGAAGTCGCTACCACCTTGTTGAACCCGACCAGCCGCATTTCCTGACCTGTACGGTGATGGAATGGCTGCCTTTGTTCACTCGCCACTACCTTGTCGATCACCTGCTCAATTGCTGGCGCTACCAGCAAGCGCAGGAACGGTTGAAGCTCTACGGGTATGTGGTGCTGGAAAATCACCTGCACTTCATTGCCCAGGCGCCAGACTTGGGTCGGTGCCTCAGCCAATTCAAATCCTTTACGGCCCGCAGCATCATTGACGACCTGCAGCGCAAAGGGGCCGAGCGCGTACTGGAGCGGTTACGCTTTTGCAAACGGGCGCATAAGCGCGATCGTGCCTATCAGCTTTGGCAGGAGGGGTCGCATGCCGAATGGGTGTTCAGCGAAGACGTCATGCGCCAGAAACTGGATTACATCCATCACAACCCCGTGAAACGCGGATACGTCGACCTGGCCGAACACTGGCGCTACTCCAGCGCCCGCAACTATGCCGGGCGCGAAGGCCTGATCGACATCCAGCGCTGGTACTAGCGGGATGGCGGGACGCGGAGCGTCCCTGGAGGCGTTACCACGCGGAGCGTGGGAACG